>NZ_JAQMSY010000251.1:0-27924 GCF_028329095.1 Microcystis sp. CS-574 | reverse complement strand
TCTGAAATGGGGCGAAAGTCTGTGGACTCTGTGTAAGACAGTACATGGTTTTTTAACTGTGGTATGCGACGGTGGTGGAAGCAGAAACTTAAATCGTGAGGTTTAGGAATCGCCGCACTTTTAGGGCGGCGAGGATGTCAACGTTGAAGTTCTTTCCCTCCCACCCCCGTTGATGCTTTTTACTACTCCCCTTCCTCTTAGTTGTAAAATACCTACACCTGTCAGTCCCTATTGACCATCTCCTAAATCCTGAGAAGATTACCAAACAATGTTAGAATAATTCCCGTACTGTAGGCGCTTGCAGATTCTTGTGGGCGTGGCAGGGCAGGCGAAAAACGATTCCGTTAGGAATTAAACCAAAAAAGTTCCACTGGCAACAGCAGTAGATTTTATCTCACTGGGTTGACCGGTTGGCAGTTCGTCAAATTACGGATCAATACAAAATTATCATTTACAGATCTTTCTTGGTAACTTATGGCACAGCGTACACGCTTAGGTGAAATCCTTCGTCCCCTCAACTCAGAATATGGTAAAGTTTCTCCCGGTTGGGGAACTACCTTGCTGATGGGAGTGTTTATGGCTCTGTTTTTAGTCTTTTTGCTGATTATTTTACAGATCTACAACTCCTCCCTAATTTTAGAAGGATTTAATGTGGATTGGGGTCAGTAAGCAGATTCCAACAATCTTGTCGGCATTTTTGGCCGCAGAATTGTCTCTCGGACTTTAGCAGGTGGGTTATTGCCCACCGCAAGTTTTTTATTAGGAGCAAACACATGAATATTTTTGGGATTGGATTGCCAGAAATGGGGTTAATTCTCTTGATTGCCCTGCTAGTTTTCGGACCGAAGAAATTACCAGAAATCGGTCGCAGTTTAGGCAAAACTATTCGAGGATTTCAAGAAGCATCCAAGGAATTTGAAAGTGAATTTAAGCGAGAGGCCCAGCAGATTGAAGACTCGGTAAAAATCAAAGCTGAATTAGAAGAAAGTCAATCTCCTAGGGATCAAACTCGTTCCAGTTGACAACTTTGTAGAGATGTAGAGTAGGTCAAATTCGAGGCTATCCGCTAGATTAACATCGAGAATGACCAAATCGAGATTAAATTGGCAGTTTTACCATAGACCTCTTGTAAAAATCAAAAATTGTTGTTAGGGTCAGGAGTCGGTCGTCGGTCGTCGGTCGTCGGTCGTCAGGAGATTATTTTATTTATTCTTCCCACTTCCCCACACCCCGCACCCTACACCCCACACCCCACACCCTACCCCCACGAAAAACTTTTTCAGCAGACCCTAAGTAGGCAGAATATATCATTAGTTTGAGAATTCCCAGAAGGCAGGGAAAAAATGACTATTTCCTTGCTATAAGTATTGTAGATGTCAAGAGTGGTAAATGAATGTCTATAGTGGTATCCCCCGAACAAGTCCATCAAATCGTCAACAACCTCCATCACGATCCCTTTGAGGTTTTGGGGGCCCATCCCCTAGAAGAAGAAGGAAAAGTCAATAAATGGGTTGTTAGAGCCTATTTACCGAAAACCACGGCCGCCTGGGTTATTTTACCGTCCCAAAGACAAGAATATCCCATGACGACCGCTTATCACCCCCATTTTTTCGAGTGCGTTATCGATATCGGTGAACTGAACAATTATCAATTACGCATCCACGAGGGAGAACAGGAACGGGTAATCTATGATTCCTATGCCTTCCGTTCTGCCAAACTTAGCGATTTTGATTTACACCTGTTTGGGGAGGGCAACCATCATCGCATTTATGAAAAATTAGGGGCGCATTTAGCCGAAATCGAGGGTATTAAAGGGGTTTATTTTGCCGTTTGGGCTCCTAATGCTCGCAATGTCTCGATTATTGGTGATTTTAATAACTGGGATGGTCGTGATCACCAAATGCGGAAACGTAATAATATGGTCTGGGAATTGTTTATCCCGGAAATCGGTGTTGGCACTAAATATAAATACGAGATCAAAAATTGGGAAGGTCATATTTACGAAAAATCTGATCCCTACGGTTTTGCCCAAGAAGTACGCCCGAAAACCGCCTCGATCGTGGCCAATTTAGATAGCTATACTTGGGATGATAGCGATTGGATGGAAAAACGCCGCCATAGCGATCCTTTAACTCAACCGGTTTCCGTTTACGAATTACACCTCGGTTCTTGGCTGCACGCTTCTAGCGCCGAACCACCCCGTTTACTTTCCGGGGAAGGAGAAGCGGTTCCCGTGTCGGAATGGAACACTGGGGCCCGCTTTTTGAGTTACTACGAGTTAGCCCAAAAACTGATTCCCTACGTTAAGGAATTAGGTTACACCCATATCGAATTATTGCCGATCGCCGAGCATCCTTTTGATGGTTCTTGGGGTTATCAAGTGACGGGTTATTTTGCCCCCACCAGTCGCTACGGCAATCCTGAAGATTTCATGTATTTTGTCGATCAATGTCACCAAAATGGCCTTGGTGTGCTAGTGGATTGGGTCCCCGGTCACTTCCCCAAAGATGGCCACGGGTTAGCTTTCTTTGATGGTACTCATCTTTATGAACACGGCGACCCGCGCAAAGGGGAACACAAGGAATGGGGAACCTTAATTTTTAACTACGGTCGCAACGAAGTCAGAAATTTCCTGGTGGCTAATGCCCTATTTTGGTTCGATAAGTACCATATTGACGGTATTCGAGTGGATGCGGTGGCTTCTATGCTCTATCTCGATTATTGTCGTAAAGATGGGGAATGGGTGGCCAACGAGTACGGTGGCCGGGAGAATTTAGAGGCCGCCGAATTCCTGCGTCAAGTCAATCATGTAATTTTTAGCTATTTCCCCGGAATTCTGTCAATTGCCGAAGAATCCACCGCTTGGCCGATGGTGTCCTGGCCCACCTATATGGGCGGTTTAGGCTTTAATTTGAAGTGGAATATGGGCTGGATGCACGATATGCTCGATTATTTCGGCATGGATCCCTGGTTCCGTCAATTCCATCAAAATAATGTCACTTTTAGTATGTGGTATAACCACAGCGAGAATTATATGCTGGCTTTGTCCCACGATGAAGTGGTTCACGGCAAAAGTAATATGATTGGCAAAATGCCGGGGGATGAGTGGCAAAAATTCGCCAATGTCCGGGCATTATTTAGTTATATGTTTACCCACCCCGGCAAGAAAACCATGTTTATGAGCATGGAATTTGGCCAGTGGAGTGAGTGGAATGTTTGGGGTGATTTGGAGTGGGGTCTTTTGCAGCATCAACCCCATCAACAGCTAAAACGCTTTTTCTCAGATTTGAACGCCACCTATAAGAGTGAACCTGCTTTATATACCCAGGATTTTGGTCAGGATGGCTTTGAGTGGATCGACTGTAGTGATAATAGTCATAGCGTCGTTTCTTTCCTGCGCTGGAGCAAAAATTGGCAGGAGTTTCTGGTGGTGGTCTGTAATTTTACTCCCCAACCCCACAGCCATTATCGCGTTGGTGTACCCCATCCCGGTTTTTATCAGGAAATCTTTAACAGCGATGCGGGTAAATATGGCGGTAGTAATATGGGCAACCTTGGCGGTAAATGGTCGGAGGAATGGTCCTATCATAGCCGTCCCTACTCGATCGATCTCTGTTTACCACCTTTAGGGGTTTTAGTTCTCAAAATCGGTCCTCATGCTTCTGGGGAATAGGTAAGCTTTTTTCAGTGATCAGTAAACAGTAATCAGTGAACTGAAAACTAACATCTGATAACTGATAACTGAGCTGCCATTACTGTCGAGATGGCTAATACTAAATCCGTTGAGTAACGCACAGAAAACGGGTTTCTCGGAGAAACCCGTTTTCTACTCATGTAATAGGCAAAAGGATCAATAGATAATCAGTCTTTAATAACAGGATTTAGTCTGAACAGGTACAGACAAGAAAGTGCAGAAAGTGGGCATTTTCCTCTGGCGAGCATTGGAACCATAAACAAGCAAAAGTATCTGTATATTTAGTTACTAAATAAGACAGATTTGCCCTAGATGCGGCCTAGGGAAAAGCCGGTCAAAAACTAACCCATCAGGATCACCGTATCGATGACGTGGATCACACCATTATCTGCCTCGATATTACCCGCGACCACCGTGGCATTTTTCACCTCAAAACCTTCGCTACAATCGACGGGAATCGGTGAACCCTCTAGAGAAGTCACTACAGCCAATTTTGCCAAATCTTCCTGCATATATTTGCCCGCAGCGACGTGATAGGTGAGAATTCGGGTTAATTGGGGGATATTCTGCACTAGGGTTGTAATCGTCCCGGGGGGCAATTTGGCAAAAGCTTCGTCGGTGGGGGCAAAAACCGTGAAGGGGCCAGGACTTTTTAGGGCATCCACAAGATTAGCCGCTTGTACCGCCGTCACTAGAGTTTTAAAATTATCGGCACTGACCGCAATATCGACAATATCTGCCATGAACTTAACTCAATCCCTTAAAAAAATTATCTATTTTAGATTTTAAACTCAATCTTGTGGCTCTTCTCGACTTTGTGTGATAATTTTTGCTTATGGAATCGTGAAATGTTGACGGAGAAAGACTTTTACGACTATTTTGCCGAAGAAACTATCAGTATAGGCTTCGTTTCCACACAGAAACCGGAAGAGCCATCTTGTCCCAAAGATCACTTTACTAAATTGTGTGTCAAAAGTTGGTAAAGTAGCCTAGTCTCATAAAATAGCAACCGACATAGGCTATCCTTACCTAATGCCTTAAAACTGGGTAACTCTTGGGTGACTTTGATTTTTTTCCCGGTTTTTTCGTTGCGAGTAAAATAGGTGTTTTTTCTGGGATTTAGCCAAGAGTTCTTAAGTTTAGCCATAGTCTCAGTTTTAGCGGGTTTATTCGGGCAAATAGTCACCATTGCCTGCTGTCCTTTAGTCAAATCTTTCTTAACATTTCAAACCCTTGTAGCACAAGGCTTTTAAGACTCGGTTAACAATTTGTAATATTCCTTGTTGACACCCTTACAAAACAAAGAAAAAACTGAAATCAAGTCAGGATCAGGGTTGGAGTGCTTACTGAAAAAATTGTTAAGAAAGATGCCTATAAGGGATAGGAGGGTGTCTGATAATTTTTAACGCCTACCTACTTAACTAGGGTTTATAACTGGGAAAATCGATATAACCTTCCTTGTCAAAAGAATACCAATCCTTCATCTCAGCATCGGGATTAAGAGGCCAATTATTGGCGAATCTTTCCACCAAATCGGGATTACTGATATAGGGGCGACCGAAAGCAATTAAATCCGCATCTCCTAACTGAATAGCGGCTTCAGCAGTTTCTTTTGTATAACCGCAATTGCCGATTAAAGCACTATTAAAAACAGCCCGAAACTCGGATAAAAGCATCGGTTTACCCTTTTCATGAAAACCAAAAGCCAAGCCATCTAGCAGATGCAAATAAGCTAAATTGTACTCATTTAATCTTTGGGCAACATAGAGAAAAGTTTCTCGAAAATCCTCGGAACCCATGTCATTATAAACCCCATTGGGAGACAGACGCACCCCCACCCGATGACTGGGAAAAACAGTTAAAATTGCCTCGACTACTTCCTGTAAAAAACGATAGCGATTTGCCAAACTGCCACCGTACTTATCCTGACGCTGATTAGTAACAGATTGTAGAAAAGTATCGATTAAATAACCATTAGCCCCGTGAATTTCTATGCCATCAAACCCCGCTAATTTTGCCCTCTGAGCGGCTTTACGGTAATCGGCGACAATTGCGGCGATTTCCTCGGTTTCTAAGGCTCTAGGGGTCTCGTAGGGCTGTTTGCCGATGGGTGTATGCAACTCCCCCTTAATCTTAATTGCGGAAGGGGCAACGGGTAAAGCGCCATTTTCCTGAAAACTAGAATGAGAAGCGCGACCACAGTGCCACAATTGACAAAAAATTGGTGTTCCTTTTCTTTGGGCGATTTTTGTCACTATTTGCCATGCTTGCGCTTGTTCATCGGTGTAGATACCGGGGGTATTTTGCCAACCGTTAGCTTGGGGAGAAATTACCGTCGCTTCCGTAATCATTAATCCGGCGCTGGCCCTTTGCCGGTAATATTCGGCCATTATCTCATTAGCAAGACGTTTTTCTCCGGCTCGCGCTCGCGTCATGGGAGCAAGCACAAGACGATTTTCTAGGTTTAAATCTCCCAATTTAAATTGACTTAAAAGAGCCAGGGAAGTAGTGAAGGAAGTCATCGAATTTGCCGATAGAGAGTTTAGGTTAATTTTACCGCAATGAGTTAAAACCGGACAATCACACCCCAGGATGATTGACTGTCTATCTGCGAGATTGTTCCTCTGCTAAGGGAGGAGAATTAATCGGATCAACTAGCTGAATATAATTAATATTGGTCATAAATCTGACTATAATTACAAGTTATTTAATTTATTCATCTTCCCAAATTAAAGAGACATAAACTATATTTTCTGGTAGTTGAGTCATGATAAATTTCTTGGCAATTTTGGCATCAGAAATATTGCTTAAATCTCAAGAGATAGGAACCTTAACTATTCGATCACCCAAATAATACCACAAATCCACCTGTCTCCAGTTATGTATGAGGGGACTACCCCCATTCCATCACCTCCCTGACCATTTCTCTCAAGTCATCCTTCTTGGTCTTTCCCTCTCGCTTGTCATAAAGGCGAAAATTAATAGGAGACAATTTTTTGTCTAGTTCGGTTAAAATAGTGTAATTAAGCTTATATTTATCTGACCAGAAATAGTCATGATCGAGATGTCTAGTAACTTGTTTTGTACCTATAAAACAGACTTTCTAGGAACTAAAACTAAACCTTTTTTATTCGGTGCTTACGAATTTTAAGAGGGGTTTTCAGAATCAGCATTTTTTGGCAAACCTACCCAAAAATAGCCAAAAGAGGCAAACAGGCTCTACATTGCGTTGATAAAAATGGGAAAACACGAGTTTTTAGCAAGCATCATTCATTTAATTGTGCTAATCTCCAAAAAATAGCTATTTTTTCATAATTTATAGCAGTTCTCACACCTGTGTGGCACAGTTAAACCTTTGCTGATTAAGCTTTTCAACCTCAACAATGTACCTCTTGTGAACAGGAAATGCTATATTTAGAACTAATTTATGAGTAAAAAAAAGTCTTGATCGACTTGGGCTTTGTGGCTAGTATGTAAAGCATCTAGCTTCTTCATTGGAGACACCTGAATGAAAGCCCTATTACTGTGGCCGCTGATGCCCAACTCCTTTTGGTCCTATCAAGAGACTTTAGATCTAGCCGGTTTAAGATCAACCAATCCGCCCCTGGGTTTAATTACAGTGGCGGCCCTATTGCCATCGGATTGGGGAATCCGGTTTGTTGATCGCAATGTCCGATTAGAAACGGCTTCGGATTGGGAGTGGTGCGATTTGGTCATCATCTCCGCCATGATCATTCAGAAAAAGGACTTTCAAGAATTGATTGCCAAAGGGTTGCAGTTGGGTAAAAAAGTGGCGGTGGGCGGGCCTTACCCCACCTCCTATCCAGAAGTTGCCCAAAAAGCTGGAGCAGATTACCTGATTCTCGATGAAGGAGAACTGACAATCCCGCTGTTCCTGGCGGCCCTGGAGCAGGGTGAACCGAGTGGTGTCTTTAGAGCCAGTGAGAAACCAGATGTCACCATGACACCGATCGCCCGCTATGATTTACTAGATCTGGATGCCTATCTGGCGATTACCGTGCAGTTTTCTCGCGGTTGCCCCTTTCAATGCGAATTTTGTGACATCATCAACCTCTATGGCCGCAAACCGCGCACCAAAACCCCAGAACAAATGTTGGCTGAGTTGGAGACGTTATATCAACTGGGCTGGAGGCGCTACATTTTTGTTGTGGATGACAACTTCATTGGCAATAAGCGGAATGCCAAGGTGTTTCTGCGGGAGTTGATCCCCTGGATGGAGCAACACCAGTATCCCTTTAAACTGATTACGGAAGCTTCCCTTAATCTGGCCGAAGACAGTGAACTGATTGAGTTAATGGTCAAGGCCGGCTTTATGCTGGTGTTTATGGGGATTGAGACACCAGATACCGATAGCTTAATGGGCATTAACAAGGTTCAAAACACCCGCCAATCCCTGATCGAATCCTGTCACAAAATTACCCGCATGGGGCTGCAGATTATGTCTGGCTTCATTATCGGTTTTGACAATGAGAAACCAGGCGCAGGGCAGCGGATCAAAGATTTTATTATGGAGGCGAGTATTCCCCAGGGGCAGTTTAGCCTGCTCCAGGCACTGCAAAATACTGCCCTGTGGAATCGCCTGCAACAGGAAGGTCGTCTGGTGGATGGCATGGGTACTTTCCATCAGGGAGCGATGATGAACTTTGAGCCAACTCGCCCGGTGGAAGAGATTACCGAAGAATACATCGATGCTTTCTGGGAAATCTACGATCCTGTTAACTACCTAAAACGAACCTTCAACCATTTCATGATCATGGGGGGATGGCGCGGCAAATCGAACCGTAAATTAGATGGGCAACAGTGGCAATTGTTCCGCTCCTTGCTCTGGCGGCAGGGGATTGTCCGACCGACGCGCTTCCGTTTCTGGTGGCAACTGGCAGTGATTGCCTGGGTCAAACCCCGTCTGCTAGAAGAGTATCTAGCAACCCTAGGGATAGGTGAGCATTTTTTTGCCTATCGCTATGAAGTAAGAGAACAATTACTAAAACAACTAGCCGATTTGAAGCAACAGAAAGCAAGGGTAGCCCAGCTGGAAAAAACGCTCAAAAGCTAGACAATAGCACCGACGAACAGTCAATGCAGACATTTTGGCGAATTTTTCTTTTGTACGATAGTTTTCCTGAGTTGAGATTCTCCCCCCTTACTTTAAGTAAGGGGGAAAAAAATCAATTGGCACGCTGTTCAACCAACAGTTGGTAAGCATGATTAAAATCAGCCGTTGTAATGCGAATATCAGCCGGGTCAGTCATTCCCTGATGGCGATAACGACGAATTGCCATCAGTGCCGCTTGGTTACATAATAACGCTAAATCTGCGCCATTCCAGCCTTCGGTTGCCTCGGCCCAATAGCCTAAATCCACATCCTCTAAAGGACGTTCATCATTATGAACCCCCAGAATTGCTAAACGACTGGAGGCATTGGGTAAATCAACTTTTAACTGTAAATCTAACCGTCCCGCTCGCAATAAGGCTGGATCTAAAGCATCTGGGCGATTAGTGGCTCCAATCACTAAAATCGTTGCCGCCGTTTGCAACCCATCTAACTCCGTGAGGATTTGTCCCACAACCCGGTCACTCACTCCTGAATCTCCACTATAACGACCTCTTGCCGGTGCTAAAGTATCAATTTCATCAATAAAAACCACACAAGGGGCTGCCTGACGAGCTTTGGCAAACAACTCACGCACCGCTTGTTCGCTCGCACCCACCCATTTACTCAAAAGCTCAGGTCCATTGATACTGATAAAATTAGCTCGCGCCTGAGATGCAACCGCTTTGGCCAATAAGGTTTTTCCCGTTCCGGGAGGACCCCAAAGTAAAATACCTTTGGGAGCTTGGGCTTTGGTTTGCGTATATAATTGCGGATGGAGTAATGCCCCTTCCACGGACTCCTGTAGGGTTTGTTTAATCTGTTCAAGTCCGCCAATATTGTCCCAGTCCACATGGGGAGACTCCACTTCCACAGACCGCAATACCGCCGGTTTAACTTCTTTAAGGGCTTGCAAAAAGTCGGCTTGGACTACCGTCATTGTTTCTGGAATTCGCGAGTCAATCGTAGGAACCTGGCGCCGCAAAGCACTATAGGCCGCTTTCTGGCAAACGGCTTTTAAATCTGACCCGACAAATCCCACCGCGTTATCGGCAATCAGATCTAAGGAAACTGATTCATCTAGGGGCATGGAACGGGTGAGAATTTGCAGGATTTCTAAACGGCCCTTGCGGTCAGGCACCCGAAAGAGGACTTCTCGGTCAAACCGTCCGGGGCGACGGAGGGCAGGGTCAAGATGGTCGGGACGGTTTGTCGCCGCTAGAACAATCACCCCCTGGCTTTGGGCAAAGCCATCCATTAAACCCAACAATTGGGCTACCAGTCTTTTTTCTACTTCCCCTTCAACTTTACTGCGATCGGGTGCCATGCTATCAATTTCGTCAATAAAAACGATACAAGGCGCATTCTTACTGGCTTTCTCAAAAATTCCCCGCAGTTTTTGCTCAGCCTCCCCATAATATTTGCTGATCACCTCTGGTCCGACTAAGGCAATATAGTTAACACCGAGTTCTTCGGCCAAAGCACGGGCAGTCAGGGTTTTGCCGGTTCCAGGGGGGCCGACTAAGAGAACGCCGCGAGTGGGTTCAAGTCCTAACTTGGCCAATAAGTCGGGGCGTTTCAGAGGAATGGCAATTAGTTCCTTGAGTTCTTTGATCACTTCCGTCAAGCCACCAACATCCTTCAGGGAAGCCGTGGTCGGTCCTTCGGGCGGTGTCACACTGTCTTCAACCCCTGAATCGGTGGGGGTATCGCGATTGCGATTAACCTCAAAATCATCCCCACCAGAATTGTTCGGGCGAGAAACTCCCCCTGAACGGGGAATACCGCCAGCACGGGGGATGTTACTCAAGGGACGAGAGTTAAACTGCACTTCGGTTTTAATTTCCCCTTTTTCCAGTTTTTCCTCTAAGGTTTTAGCCAGTTCGACTAATTGCTCAAAGCCTTTGAATAGTTCTACCATAAAATTTCTCCTGAGTCAAGTGAAGGATGGGGACGGGAGCATCTCATTTATGCAAGTGAGTAATTATACTTATCCATAAAACTGGTTTCTAGCAAGGCTTTCAAAATAGCTTGACATAAAAACCTGATTTAGGGGTTACAAAGGTGAGATGCTCCCGATGGGGACTGGGTAATAGATGGGGTTAAGAAGTCCGACTTTAAAGACTAATTACCTTTAAAATAACAGATCTGCCGCGGCTTTGACCCGGGCTAGAGGTTCTACAGACCGAGGTAAACTGGGTAAGCGGATCAAAGTTTGATCTGGGAATAAATCCCGATCAATTTCCTCATTAGCATGATAACGATTCTGCACGACGTAACGTTGATAGACTCCCTTTTTTTTCAGAGATGCTGTCAATCGCAGTTGTTCGGCAACGATGGCATCTTGGGCTTGCAAAACTCCAATAAATTCTGTATGTTGGGGGTCTTTGAGTTTTTCCTGGGCAGACATCACCTGTTGTCTTAAGATTCGCAATCGTCCCATTAAATCTACACGCCCTAAGACATCTTTATACTTCATCCAAAGCTTAAAAATCCAACTTAACCAATCTCCTAAAGCCGTTGGCATTTCTAAAAATCGCAGGAGATGACCGGTAGGAGCCGTATCTAAAATAATCAAATCTTGTTGTTTCTGGTCTAATAACTCCATTACTTTTACTAGGGACAACATTTCATCAATTCCTGGCAGAGATTGAGCGACAATTTGCCGCCAAGCTTCTGGAGTATAAGCTAGTTTGATGTTCCCTTCTTCCTTACCTTCACCACTAATCATTTCTGCCAGTTCCCATAAATAATCATCCCGAAATTTTTCTAAAACGATATTAGCATCAACTTCTTGACCACTTAAATTAGCAGTTAATTGTGTGGATTGATGTCCTAACTTTGTCCCAAAGGCATCTCCCAAAGAATGAGCCGGATCAATAGAAATAATTCTAATTTTTTGCTGGGGATGACTATTAGCTAACGCCCAACCAATGGCCGCGGCAACGGTGGTTTTTCCCACTCCCCCCTTGCCACCAATGATAATGAGTTGGCGTTTGTCGTCAATAAAATCACTAAAACTCGGCAGAATTTTTTGCGGCCATTGAATAGGAGGCGGGGCCATAAATTCTACTTTTTCGATAATTTCAATTTGACTCATGATCTGATCTAATGCTTCACCTCCTAGGGGTTCTTTTGCCTGTTGGGGCAGGGTGAAAATTGTTTCTTGACCTGGAATTTTTAGGAATTTATCGAGGAGTTGCTGTTGCTCACTGTAGCGATCTAAATTTTGATTAGGATCCGTTAGAATGCGATTAATAAATAATCTGCCGCAGGGAATATTTAAGTGATGCAAACTATTGAGTAATCGTTCGGTTTCTAATAAACTCATCGGTTCGGCAATTGCCACAATTAAACAAAGGGTAAAATCCCGATCTTGTAGGATTCGTTTGCCTTCGGTTAATTCTGCTTGTGTTTTGACTAAAAAGTCATCCACATCATCGGCATTGTAGGTTTTTGCAAAAGTTTGCGAAATAACACGATGTTTTTCTTGAAACAACTCTAAAGAATTTAAAATAATCTCTAAAAAGTCTTTAATCCCCAATAAATTCAAGGTATGACCAGAGGGAGCCATATCAACAACAATTCGATCTACAACATTCTCTATTAGTAATCGTTGAATTTCTAATAGACCCATAATTTCATCTAAACCTGGCCAGTCTAAATCCCAAACAGGAGTTAAATCTTCTCCTTCAACAAAACTGCCCCGTTCTACTAAAAGTTCTAAAAATTTTCCGTATTTTTCTTTAAATTCTAAGAGCAATTTTTCCGCATCTAATGCCCTAACTTTTAAGTTGGGTAAGTCTTTTACAGGTGATGCTTGATCGCTAACTTCTGTTTGCAATACATCCCCTAAAGAATGAGCAGGATCGGTTGAGATTAACAGTATTTGTTCCTCGGGAAATAATTTGGCCCAACGGCGAGCAAATCCACAGGAAAGGGTGGTTTTTCCCACTCCTCCTTTGCCACTAAACATAACTAAATGTCGAGTGTCATAGCAACTTAGAGCGTTATTTACCAAGTTAAAGTTAGTCATAGAGAAATCAAGTTAAGTAAAGTGATAGGGGGGAGAAACTTGTCCTAATTGTAATTGCCAACGGGGGCAGGCTTTCTGCCAATGCAAGACTTGCTCGATTAGTAAAGGTTCTTCTTGAAAATTAACTAAAAGATAAATTCGTGATTCTGTCCCCGGAGCAGTAATAATCCTAGTTGACGGATAGCTTTGGGTCACTAAATGTCCGAGATTTTGCCATTCTGAACCTTGCAAAGTATAAAAATCTTGTTGGGCTTCATAAAGCTGTTTTTTGGCTAAAAAATATTGTCTGCCCTTGCTTTCAGAAGAGAGTACAGGCTCCTCTGGCTTACGGGGAATACATTTTAAAAGATATTCTCCTTTTCCCTCAAGTTCTTCAATTTTTTCTTGATATTCTTGGGCATGAGAACAAAGATGAGTCAGTAAATTTTCTGCCTCTAAAAAAGATGTGCCAAAACGTAAGGGTAAAATAGTGGTTTGTTGAAATAGTTCACAGATAACTCGATCATGACATAAAACCGATTGAATCAAGCGTTCATCATCATTTTGTAAAGTGTCTAAACCAACTTCGGGTTCGACTACGGCCGAGAGAGAGCCAACAGTTATCAGTAACAATGGGTTAGCCATTCCAACGGGTAATTTTAGGCTTTCTATGGGGGTTTTCAAAAAAGCGTAAGTATATAGATTGTACAATTTCATAGGGTTGACCGAAAGAAAATTGACGATTTTTTACAAATTTTTATATTGGGGCGTTGATATGCTAGAATATTCTAAGTTATTCAGGGATTGTTATGACAACCACTCGTCCACCCAGACCAATTAGATCTAAAATTAGCACCATGCCTCGGAAACAATCTGAAGCAGATCACCAACTTGAGCTTTATAAGTTAATTACTGAAAAACAACGTATCCAAGAAAAATTAGAAATGATGGAGCGGCAGATTCAGCAATTAAAAAATCGTCTCACGTTTGTGACAGAGCAAATTGAGACTACAGAACAAAGTATTCAAAATTTGCGTACAGCCAACCCTCCTAGTGTAGCTAAAAAACCTGATTCCCCCAAAACTGTTGCTCACTCCTCTAATAATTCCAGTAATTTCCAAACTTTTTACCTAGAATATTAAGGCTTAACCAAGGGCTAGTTCTGACCAAGCTTCAACGAGTTCTCCAGCTTGTCAAATCCGCCCTTACTAAGCTTACAATCTGTGATTTTGTTCATGATCTATGTGGTGGGAAATATTGCAAGTTTAGAGAGAAGATTCAGATTCGTTTTCTGCCTCTTCTTCTTCTAAGGCTTGAATTTTTAATAAAAGTTCTTCTTCCTGAATTTCAAACTCCTCCTCAGAAATGTTACCCATATCGTAAGATAGTTGTAGGGATAATAACAATTTGTGCAAATTTTCCGCCTCATCATATTCTATATCTGCACGCTCTTGAATTTTCTCCCCAATCCAGATCAGACCCCCAATAGGACCGGTAACAGGAAGAAATAAAAGATCGAGAAACATAACTAATACTCTCCTTAGACAAGTTGGGCAAAGGTATAGGGTGCGGTTAAATTGTTATAGCGAATTCTTAGGCGATCACCAAACTGCTGATCGATCGCTTCAACGTTTTGGCTAAATTCCGGCTCTTGCTCCCAGGGAATTAAATAAGCTGCATTGTAAATCATGTCATCCGTCATCGGATCGCTTTCAATCACCTCTTGGGCGCGATGATTCAATTGCTCTCTAAAGACTTGAATAATGTCTTGTTTCCGTTGCAATACAGTAGCTTCAATGAGTTGACCTATATGGATAATTTCTTCCATATTTAAGTTTTTCCCCATCATCGCATCCCGTTCTTGTTTTAACTTAGGATTAGACTCCAAAGCCGCTTGTAATTCCCACTTATTATCCCAAAAAATCTTAATGCTAACCTCTCGTTGTCCTGACAGTTTAGCAAATAATTCTTTCAGTTGGGTTTTATAGGGAGTAATTAGTTGTTCGGTGACGGATTCCCAGGTTTTGATAACTAAGCCAAACCGCAGGGGCAACAACGTTGTAAACCCTGCTTCCATGACAGTTTCTAATACTTTTTCATGGCAAATTAAATAGCGACGGGATGCCAAATACTTCTCTTTATGAGCAGCGGAGTAGAGAAAACTAAAACCATCAATCATCTCACTGTGAACCGGCTCATTATCAATCCCCTGCAAAACCAGTCCGTCAGGAACTGGTTCGGGAAATATGCCATATAAATAAAGACCCACTGTCATCAGTATTCTCCCAAATTAAACCGGCTGAGAAGTTAAAACCAAACGAAGCTTTAGATGAATTAGATCTAGTTGAGCTAAACCCAGATCAACATTTCCTTCCACAACAACTCCTGTATTGAGAAGTCTATCCACTAATTCTAACACAGAAGGCTTAACACCCTCCTCTCCCGGGTAATAACTCCCTGCTTCCGGTAAAAGAGTGCCAAACTCTCCTAGGTGGACATTTAACTCTTCTGGCTCAACCTCAAAAATTTCACACAAATGGAGAACTTGTTCTTGCAATTTTTGGATACTTTCTGCAGCTCTATCTAAATCAGACTCACTGAGAACCCCTTTTTCCATTCGGCGAATGATTTGGGCTTCGAGCAATTGGCGTACCAGTTCCACAACAGTTAACAGTAAAGGGGCTAAACCAGCTTGGCTATTACTTTCTGGAGGGGTCAGCAAGGCTTGATTATCAGAATCGTAAGGTGTGCAAGCAAGGGTCATGGTTGGAGTTGGTAAATGAGGAGTTCTTAAGGGTGAGTCTCTAGTGGGAGGCTTGGCCAAGAAATTTTATCTGAGGGAAAAAATGATGTAATTAAACAATTTCAACCTTCCCCTGCCCTGTGAAGATTCCAGGGACGAATTTCTCCGACAGGAGGAATGTGCTTGATTATTTTAACTGGTATCATGGCCTTCGATTGCCTCCGATTGAGGTAGGAATTTTAAGGCTTGAAGTTCAGCTGCCGGGGTTTCTGTTAATAAGGCTTGGGATTGGCTACAGAGATAGGAGCCGCTTTCCCAGCCATTAATTGCCATCTCCCTTGCTCTATCAACAGAGGCAATCGTTAACTACTGTAAACTTCTTGACCGTTTGAGGATTCAGTTGAGGAATTTCAATATATATGAGGAATGTGATTGATCGTTGGGACTGCCATCACGTCTCTCCACTACACTCCATTTGGTTAAGGATTTTAAGGTTTGAAGTCGGCGTGAAAGTTCCAGGTTTTCCGCGAATAAAGCTTGGCATTGGCTAGGGAGGTAGGGATAACCTTGCAAGCTGTTAATCGCAGTTTCCCTGGCCTTATCAAGGGGGGCAATCGTCTCGTGTAAATTTCCTAACCTTTGAGGATTCAGGTGAGGAATTTCACGCATCTGAGGAATGTGCTTCATCGTTCGGACTGGTATCATGGCTCTCCGTTGCACTCAATTGGTTTAAGGATTTTAGGGTTTCAAGCTCAGTTTCCAGGGTTTGGAGTCGGAGCGAAAGTTCCCGATTTTCTGCTAGTAAAGCTTGGGATTGGCTATGGAGGTAGGGGTCTCCTTCCCACCAGTTGATTCCCATTTCCCTGGCTTTATCAACAGAGGCAATTAACAAACGAATGCGGATATTTATAAGTTCAGTGGAGGCGATCGAAACGGAAATATCGCCGGCAATTACAATTCCTTTATCTAAAACTCGTTCGAGTATATCCGCTAAACTCGAACCTTGAGTTGCTGTTTTTAGGGAGTTGCTTGACTGGTTTTTGAGCGAGCCAGCAAAAGTGGAAGAAGTCACGGTTGGTTTCACTCAATAAGAGTATAAAATTAGTCTTTTCGCTGGGGCAAGTTGCCTCGCAGTAAAGATTGAATGGCTTTTAACGATTGATTTCCTGTCGAAGGCTCAGGAGTTGACGCTTGGGCATCGGAAGGCTCCGTTTCCTCTATAAAGGATAAGGATTCTAACGGATTGTCCTCGAGGATTTCCCATAAAATCGCTCTTGACTTATCAACAGATAAATTGGTGCGGGACAACAGAACATCGGCGCATATATCACGGAAGTCCGAGTCAGAGGAATCGGCCGCAATATCGTGAGAGGCGCAGACTTTAGCAATCATTAAACAAGAGCGCAAACCCGACGTTTTTTCAGTCCCAGTTTTCACCCGGAAGGTTTTGACAAGGTTGACAATAAATAAAGCATCTTCTCGACCAATTCCCGTTTTTTGAGCAAGAATTTCTGTCTGAGTTAGTTGGTCTGGTTCAGGCATATTGATAGTTACCAACCGATCCATTAAAGCATCTTGGGTGGCATGAACCCCACAGTATTCTTCTGGGTTGGAGGTGAAAATTGCCCGAAACTGAGAATTGACTTGTAGGTAATCGGGTTGATGGCTAGTGGGGGGCAGGGTGAGAATTTTTTCTTCCAAGGCAGAGAGTAAAACGTTGTTGACCTCAGGCCGAGAACGATTGAACTCATCATAAACTAGGGTAAACCCTTCTCGACAGGCCATTGTTAACCGAGAATCCACCCAATTGTGTTTTAGCTCGTCTTCAACCTTGAGAACGCTGTGGATATAGTTATCCATCAGTTTTTTATGGGTGTAGCCAGACTGGCTACCAATTAAATCGGAACTGGTAAAGTCGTCATCGCCAAAGATCAGCATCACAGGTCTGGCTAAACAATTGGCCAAGTGCATTGCCAAGGTGGTTTTTCCCGTTCCTGCTGGACCACATAGATGGATGGAAAAACCAGCGTTTAGATAACGTAAGGCGCGAGTGGCAACTTGATCAATCGAAGGCGTAACAACAAATTGACCGGGGCGGAGGCTGAGGACGGATCTTCTTGTTTGAGTTTCAGTAAATGTCATAGTTGAAGTCTAGTAAATACCATTGATAATCCCCGCCTTGAGCGGACGGGTATTCTTGAGCTAACAATTGCCCGTTCAAATCTACCCTTAATAACCGATTAGGCAAAATCGTCTTCGGCTTTTAAGGCTTACCTCATAATATATAATATCCCAAAAGATCAGGAAGTGTCATCAATTACCTCTAGAACCTTGATTCTGAAGGTATTTTTAGGATATTCATTAGCCAAGGGGCTAAGGGGCTACAATTCTTGTATAGATTACTTTTCAAGACTTAAACAATGAAAAGCCCAGATGCAGTCCTTTTCCCTTACCTCCTTTGTCAATAAAAAACTACTAATCACGACATTAACTATAGACTGAGTGAAGCTTTATCATACTTTTTAATTTACCAGAGACCTAGAGCGGACTAAATGGGAACCCAACACTCCTAGGTTGAGTCTAGGAACTTAGAAAAGCAGGATCAGCATGGCAGGTTGAAAAGCAAAGGCTTATTGTTTTATTCTCAGATAGTCCTCTAGTTTAGCCAGGAAAAGGGACTAGAGGGTTTTTACTCTAGCCCTAGGCTTAAGTGGGTTGGAATTAACCTAGAGGTTTATTTGCCAAAAACGTAGATAGACAAATCTTGACGAAATTGACGCAATTCGTCTTTTAGCTGTTTCGCTTCAGCTAAACGTCGTTCTTGAAATTGACTTAAATCATCCTTCACCTGTTTGGCTCGATCTAGATGAAGTTGGCGTAATTCGTCCTCTAGCTGCTTCGCTGCCGCTAAACGCTGTTCTTGGAATTGACTTAAATCCTCTTTCAGCTGTTTAGCTCGATCTAGATGCTGTTGACGTAAGTCGTTCGCCAACTGTTTCGCTTCAGCTAAACGTTGTTCTTGGAATTGACTTAAATCGTCCTTTAGCTGTTTGGCTCGATCTAGACGCTGTTGCCGTAAGTCGTTGTCTAGCTGTTTCGCTGCCGCTAAACGTTGTTCTTGAAATTGACGTAAATCCTCTTTTTGCTTTTCCGCTTGAGCTAAACGCTGTTTTTGGGTAGCTGTTAAAAACAAGTGGCTTTCCTGTTGAACTTTTTGGAAAGACTGACGCAAGGCAGTTGCCTGTTCTTGCGCTTGTTTTTGTCTTTCAGTTTTAACATCCGACAAAAAAGCTTGGACTTCTTGCGAGAGTTTAGCTACCTCTCCAGCAATCGATAAACGCTCCTGGCGGAACTTTTCGATGAGAGCAGGCATGGGGTTGTCCTCAATTACTAAATACTATGGAATGGATTAGACCCAATCACCCGCTAGGAAAACCTTCACGGGGACTGGGGGAGAGACAGTAGAGTCCGACTTTTCTTATCACCCCAAAGTTGAGATAGTGAACTACCCTATCAATTATAGACTATTGCGCCCCAAGAGAGGGGTAACTAAACTCAATAGGGATTAAAGAAAAGCCGAGAATCTAGAAAACCTGGTCGGGTTTTAACTGAGCAGATAGGAGAATCTGGGATCAAGCCTTAAGCAGGAACCGCGGGGCGCGGCTTCCTAGCCCAAGAATGACCTTCTATTCCGAAAAATAGTGAGTCTCACACTCTGGTGATAGGGAGTAAACCTAGCTACAAAGGACAAAATCACGTTTGCCGTGCCAACCTTGTCAATCATAGAACACTACGCCCCAAGAGAGGGGTAACTGGACTCAATAGGGATTTAAAGAAAAGCCGAGAATCTGGAAAACCCAGTCGGGTTTTCACTCAGCCGATGGGAGAATCTGGGATGGATTCTTAAGCAGGAACCGCCGCAGATTGGGTCAGACCAACAGCTTCAGCATATTTGAGGTAGGTTTCAACAGAAGCGATAACTACACGAGCTTCAATCGCTAATAATTCGATTCCGACGAGAGATACGCGAGCCCAAGCATCAATAACGATACCTTTGTCAAGGATACGATCGATAACTTCAGCTAAGCTAGAGGAAGAGTTGGTTTTTTCGACTGCCATGGTAATAGACCTTTTTGTTAGTTGTATAGAAAGTGTACAGTGCTGATCCCAAAATTGATATATCGAACTACCGCATCTCAGGGGCGCGGCTCCCACACCAAAAATGACTTTCTATTCCGAAAAATAGTGAGTCTCACACTCTGGTGATAGGGGGTAATCCTAGCTACAAAGGACAAAATCACGTTTACAAAAATAATTTGTAGGGGTCTAGCTTCGTTTTCGCTATCCGTTGCCGTGTCAACTTGATCAGTTATAGACTATTGCGCCCCAAGAGAGGGGTAACTAAACTCAATAGGGATCAAAGAAAAGCTAAGAATTTGTAAACCCCAGCAGGGTGTTCACTGAGATCAATCCTTAAGCAGGAACCGCTGCAGATTGAGTCAGACCAACGGCTTCAGCATATTTGAGGTAGGTTTCAACCGAAGCGATAACTACACGAGCTTCAATTGCTAATAATTCGATTCCGACGAGAGATACGCGAGCCCAGGCATCAATAACGATACCTTTGTCAAGGATACGATCAATAACTTCAGCTAAGCTAGAGGAAGAGTTAGTTTTTTCGACTGCCATGGTAGTAGACCTTTTTGTTGTTTTCATAGAAAGTGTACGGTGCTGAAGTCATGGAGGATTCAGAAACTTGTTTGTTTTTTCTGCCTTCATCACTTCGGCATCTGAAGAATAACACCCTTTTTTTGTCGGTGTCAATACCTAATCTCGATTTTTTCGTTAAGAAATGTAGTTAATTCTCAGTTTTGTGCTTAATAAATATAGTTAGTTCTCAGAAAAGGCGGGTCAAGGTGGTTGCTGCTCCCCTTTTTTCTAAGCAAAACTTCCCATTGGGAGAGCAGGGCGAGCGCACCTAAAAACAAGACAAATACAAGAACCTTGGGGGATAACTGGACTTCCCCCCCCCAAGAAAAATAATCAAACCCTTAGAAACTGTTTGTAAACAAGTATTTAAATCGCCAAAGTCCTTACTTGACAAAGATCCTGAGTTTTTAGTTCATTTGCTCTATAAATCGCCAAAACCTTGACTTGGCGAGCTTTTTACATTAATTTACAAACGGTTTCTTACCCCAAGCTAGTCTTGGCGATTGTTCGACTACCCTTGATACCCTTGACTAGCTATAATCGACTCGGAAGGGTAGCTGGAGCCTGTTTTGATGGACACAGGACAAATAAACTAATAGTAAAAGCCTTGCTTTGCAAGGCTTTTAGGTGCTTAAGGCACGAATGTATTGAAATTTTAGTTTTAATGATCGCTATCTTAGGTGTTATTTGCGGGGACCAGGGGTGGACAGACTTGACAATCTAGCCATCACAATGCGAAGATGTGTGATGGGAAATTCTTGCTTCACAGAAACCTGCTTTTTGAGAGAGTCCCAACCAGTCTTACAGTCTCTCCACAAGCTTAAACTCCTGACTGCCCATCAGCATTTGTTGACAGGATTCTTATTCCTTCTGATCTTGAATTCTTGGCTGCATTCGTGATAGGTCTTGCATTCTGGACTTATTCATCTTTATATCATTTTTCAAAAGTAATGACAGACTTAGTTGATCATTTCAAAGCGCAATCCCTCTCGGAGAAAGGAATTGCACTTTCAGATGTTAGTCACGACTATTGAAAATTGGTATCAGCTATTTCTTCGGGGACTGTAGCCACTATTTTCAGAGATTGCTGTAATGGCGATTGGCTGACGTCCGTTTAAGTGGATTGACTGGCCAGAAATTGTCTTTGATAGTCTAAAAACTCGCCGTGCCATTCCGCAAAACGCCGCTCCCCATCTTTGACTAAAAGTTGGCGGTAGGCTTCCGAGGAAATCCAGGGCTTTGTTGGGCGTTGTTGGGCAGAACGAGCTTGGTATTCAGCCGTTGATTGACGGCATTGGTTGTGATAATTTTGGTGCCATTCCTGATAGCGCCGTTCTCCATCCCGCACGAGGGCTTGGCGATAGGCTTCTGAAGATAGACTCATGGTGTTACTCCTTTTCAAATCCCTTGATGGCTTGGCCAGGATTATAACACAATGGGTGAACTACCGAGCGCCGACCTCTCGTCAAGGTAAAATATAGGCCTTTGCCCTCAGGGGCAAGGTTTTTTGGCTCTCTTAGGTTTGGTGGGTAAAATGTATTCTAAGATACAGTCTTGCTGGCGAGCTAGTGGAAAGAACCACAAAGACACAAAGGACACAAAGATTGATCGCTCTTATATAAGTTAAACTTATGACACAAAGAATAAGAGAGCCATTTTTTTGCTCTTGTGAGCCTGATTTGGCAAAGAAATGCCATATTTCTATTAGCACCGTTGTAAAAATCTCTGGAGAGTTGAGTTACTAATATGGTTAAAATTATCAGTCGTCAATCATTGGGAAGAAAAACCGTTTACGATATTGGTGTAAAGAAAGATCATAATTTTTTGCTGGGCAACGGGTTAATTGCCTCCAATTGTTTTAATAAATCTCACTCTACCGCTTATGCTTACGTCACCTATCAAACTGCTTATTTAAAAGCTAATTATCCTGTGGAATATATGACAGCGTTACTAACTGCTAGTAGCGATAATCAGGATAAGGTGGAAAAGTATCGAGAAAACTGTCAGAAAATGAATATCGATGTCGAACCTCCCGACATCAATCGATCGCAAAAACATTTTACCCCGATTGGGCGCAAAATTCTCTTTGGTTTGTCCGCAGTTAGAAATCTGGGCGAAAATGCGATCGAGGCTATTTTAAAAGCGCGGGAAGCAACAGGAGGAAAGTTTACTTCCTTAGGGGATTTTTGCGAGCGTGTTGATTTACGAGTGATCAACAAAAGAGCTTTAGAAACGCTAATTTATTGCGGTGCTTTTGATAAAATTCAACCGAATCGCCATCAATTAATTGAAGATTTGGAATTAGTAGTTGCTTGGGCGCAAAAACGCACCAAAGAGAAAGAAAGTGGTCAAATGAATATTTTTGATATGCTAGGAGGTAGCACAGAAAATAAACAAGAATCCGAGTTTGAACAGTCTCCCAGTGCCACCGCAGTAGAAGATTTTTCCCTACAGGAAAAGTTAAAACTGGAAAAAGAACATTTGGGTTTTTATGTTTCCGAACATCCTTTAAAAGCTTTACAAAGAGCTGCTCAAGTCCTATCTCCCATCAATTTAGCTGACTTAGAAGAACACAAAACCAGAAAAAAAGTCAGTGCCATTGTCCTATTAAATGCCGTCAAGAAAATTATGACCAAAAAAGGGACTCCCATGGCTTTTTTAACCCTAGAAGATGCCTCGGGACAGTCGGAAGCGGTGGTTTTTTCCGATAGCTACGAACGTCTGCAAAAATTATTAGTGGAGGAAGCAACTTTAATGGTGTGGGGAAAAGTGGATCGCCGAGATGATCGGGTACAATTAATTATCGAAGATGCGGAACCGATCGAAACCATTAAAATGGTGATGGTTAATTTATCGCTGCAAGATGTCGTCAACCAAAATCGTCAAAATCTTCTTAAAAGTATTCTGCAATCGGGAGACAAACAAAAGGCAAAAGTTCCCGTTATTGCCACCATCGGTGCGGGAACTCAGCGTCAATTTGTGCGTTTAGGACAAAACTATTGGGTAGAGGATGACAATTCAGTGGTAGAGTCTCTGAAAGTTGCCGGTTTTCTGGCTAATTCCGCACCTCTGATTAATCATTAAATGCTAACTGGCAATCACCCAAGGGCCATGATTGCGCCAATATTGTTCCTGTAAAACCTTTTCGATTTCCCGTTTCGATAATAATTCTTTTTCCACCCACAAAATCAAGATAAATATGGATTTTGATCAACTCTTTGACACTATTGCCACTCTTGTCCTCCATCATTCTCCTAGTGGGATGGAAACGGAAATCGATCGCTTTTTACTAGAACGCTTTCAAGAGTTAGGATTAGAAACATGGCAAGATCAAGCGGGAAATGTCATCGGCAAGATTAGAGGACGGGATTCGACTAAAAAAATTGCTATTACCGGTCATAAAGACGAAATTGGGGCTATTATCAAAGCAATTAATCCCGATGGTACTCTGCAAATTCGCCAACTCGGGGGAGCTTTTCCTTGGATTTACGGAGAGGGAGTGGTGGATATTATCGGTGATAAAGGAACCAGATCGGGGATTCTCTCCTTTGGTTCCCGTCATATTTCCCATCAATCCCCGCAAAAAGTGCAGCAGGAAAACACTCCCGTCACCTGGGAATCCGCATGGATAGAGACGAAATTGACTCCAGAAGAATTAGACGCTTGCGGGGTGCGCGTCGGTAGTCGAGTCGTGGTGGGAAAACACCGAAAACAACCCTTGCGACTAAAAGACTACATTGCCAGTTATACCCTTGATAATAAAGCTTCC
This sequence comes from Microcystis sp. CS-574, assembly GCF_028329095.1. NCBI lineage: Bacteria > Bacillati > Cyanobacteriota > Cyanophyceae > Chroococcales > Microcystaceae > Microcystis > Microcystis sp. CS-574. The sequence goes on along the minus strand of NZ_JAQMSY010000251.1, from coordinate 3,883 downwards.
GTGGCGATTCTTTTGGCATTAGCGGCCAGAATAATTAACCCTGCGGTGGATATATATCTGGTTGCCTCAGCTAAGGAGGAGGTAGGAGCATTAGGGGCCTTATTTTTTACCGCAAATAACCGCTTAGATGCTTTAATTGCCCTAGAAATCTGTCCCCTCGCTCCTGAATATCCGATTAAGGATGGCAGCAGTCCTGTGTTATTGTCTCAGGATGGTTACGGTATCTATGATGAGCAATTAAATCAAGAATTACGAATTGCGGCCGAAAAGGCGGGAATACCGCTGCAATTAGCCATTATTAGTGGTTTTGGTAGCGATGCCTCCATTGCCATGAAATTCGGTCATATAGCTAAGGCCGCTTGCTTAGGTTTTCCCACCCAAAACACCCACGGTTATGAAATCGCCCATTTAGGAGCCATAGCCAACTGCATTAGCATATTACAAGCTTATTGTCAACTAATTTAGCTATTTTTAGCAAAAAACCAGAGCATCAATAGAATAATAGCGATCGCTAGTCCGATAAAAACAGTATTTTTATGCTGCTCTAACTGCATGGGTGCGGGGGGTTCTTCTTTTTTCTGTTTATTTGTTCCCTTTTTAAATTGCGGTGCGCTATCGGGAAGTTTCTCTAAATCGGGAATCTTCGTCATCCACTCATCTGGGCGTTTGAGACGGGGAGCTTCGATAATATAAAGCAGACGCTTGGCCTGTTCGCGAATTTGATAGATAGGATGGGTAATAAGTTGCCTACAGATTTCACTAGCTTTCTCCCCCTCTCCTAACCCCTGATGGGCAGAAATTAACCAAATTTGAATCTCACCCCCTGCTCGAGATCCTAAGGAAATTAAGGCTAAAGCCGCATTTAATTGCTGGATACTAAGACGATATTGTCCACGCTCAAAGGCACTGATTCCAGCTTGATAAAGGTCTTGAAAAGAAAGATTTTCGGCCACGGAGTCAAGATCGAGATAAATGAAATCTTACATAAGTATAGCAACAGGTAAGAAGCAAAAGGAAACTCTCGGCCATTGAGAATGAGAATCTTGACAAAAATCTGTTAGACTTTCTGCTAAACCTGTTAAAGCTGTACGGCATGAAAGAGAGTAACTCCCTGTCACTAACTATATTAGTGATCGCCACCACAATAATTAGTGTAGTTTTGGGGATTTTATTTGACGAAAAAGCATCTTTATTAGGTATTTTGGCAGTTCCTGCCATGGTTGCTTCTTTTATCCATCCCCGTCTGGGATTATTAGCCCTGCTCATCTATCTTCCCCTGAGTAATACCGTCACTTTTGCCGTAGTGAGAGTTTTTCAGGTAAAGGGCAACTTCATTGGTGAAGAGCCATCCTATGCTCTCTACAAAATCGCCAAGGATGCCTTTTATTTACCAGCTTTAGCGGCAATTTTAATTAAAACCAAAACTTTTAAGCAATTAAGCCCGCAAATCAAGCCTTTTCTCCTCACGGCTTTAATTTTACTTGCCATCAGCTTGATAACTTTTCTTTTTGTCAATCTGCCCCAAGGATCAATTGCTGTGGGAATTGTGGGATTAAAAACCATCCTCGGTTATATTCCCCTGGTTCTCTGTGGCTACTATTTAATCGAGCAAAAACGGGATTTATTCGTGGTTAATCGGCTTTTAATCGTGATGATTTTAGTCTGTTGCAGTTTAGCTCTAATTCAATACTTTTTACTCCTCCAAGGCATCTGTCACAATAGTGAATTCTTCAATCAACTAGAAGTTAATGCCCCGAAATCCGATACCCAATTTTATCCAGATATTACCGCCAAAGCCAGCTTGAAAGCTCAATGTTTTGTCGGGGGTTCGGTGTTGTATAATCCCGATCGAGGCTTAATTCGTCTCCCCGGCACATTTTCCGATCCTTGGCAATGGGGTTGGTTTTTAGTATCTAGTAGCGTCATCAGTTACGCAGCCAGTTTTAGTGATCCACAAAAAAGATGGCGCGTCGCTGGTTGGGTGGCCATAGTTTTAGTCTTCCTTGCGACTCTGGTTTCTGGACAAAGATTACCTTTTTTGCTAGTACCTTTGTTTTACTTAGTTCTTTTTATTGCTACTAGCAAAAATAAGCAAAAGTTACCATTAAAATTGGTAATTGTGGCGATGCTTTCCCTGCTCGCGGTGATGTTAATTCCCTTTATTCGGGAAAGAGGGCTAAATTTTATCGGTCGCTGGCTATATTCGTCTCCCATTGACTTTGTAGGCAATCAAATGCAGTGGGCCTTAAGATATTTACAGCTTTTTGGTTTTGGTTTAGGCACAGCTACCACTGGCGCTCGTCATATAGTGGGGGAAGATGGGATAAGACTAATTGAAACCTACTACGCTAAACTTATCTACGAAATCGGTATCGTCGGTTTTATCACTCTTATGGTACTGGTGACAATTCTCTGTATTCTCACCTTTAAAGCCTATTTAAAAGTAAAAAATCCCGCTTTAAAGCATTGGGGTCTCTGTATCTGGATTTTTATACTTTTTATTAGCTATAATCCCTACTATTATCCTCTCTCCGTCGAGCCTGTTTCTGTTTACTATTGGTTATTCGCTGGAATATTGCTAAAACTGCCAGAAATCAGCGATAAATTGGAAGATGAGGCGGGATTTCCCGAAAAAAATGAAGTGGAGAATTAAGAGGATTTTTATCGATAATTACATTATCTCTCGACTGATAGGAGTTAACCGCAATGACAGAAGAAACCATTCCCTATTCCCTCGAATCTGTCCTTAAGGAAATTAAAAATAGTATTCAAAGTGTTGATCGAAAGCTAGACACCTTACAGCAAGATGTTGATCAAAAGCTAGATAATCTCGAAAAAGATTTCGATCAAAAGCTAGAAACCTTACACAAATTGGTGGTGGGTTAATAATTGGGGGTGGGCGAACGCGGTTCGCCCCTACAGATAAACAAAATTGAATTTTTTGATTAATTCGATATTGGTGGTGGGCTAATTATTGGCTCTGGGCGAACGCGGTTCGCCCCTACTGTTTTATATTCTCGCTTAAAACAACAAATCTAAATATAATTCTTGTGATTGTTGATCGATTGCCAGATAATCTCGATCATTTGTCCAGTTTTTGGGATTGTTAATAATATATTCTCGAACAACTGCTAGATACTTTTCATCTCGAAGAATTGATTCATAATAATTGCGTTGCCAGATAGGAGTATCTGTGTTCTGTCGAAGCAAATTAATTCGTTTAGTAACCGCCGATTTAAACCCCGCAATACATGACGATAAAGAATTTGGTTTCTGCTGTAGGGGCGCATCGCGTGCGCCCAAATTAGAGGCGCATCGCGTGCGCCCAAATCTAGAGGCGCATCGCGTGCGCCCAAATCTAGAGGCGCATCGCGTGCGCCCAAACTCTGATCGTCGCCAGAATAATCATTAATTATAACAATTCCATGAAAATGATTGGGCATAATAACCCATTCATCCAATTTAAAATTAGGTCGAATTTTGCAGGTTTTTAGCCATTCATCAGCGACAATTTTTCCTAATTGATTAAGGTATATTTGCCCATTTTTGATTTCTCCAAACCAGGATTGTTTTTGGTAGGTACAAATAGTGACAAAATATGCTCCGGGTTGGGAATAATCATAATTTCTGAGGCGAATAGAACGACGATGATGTTTTTCAGGATCAAAGGTCATATATATTCCCGCAATACTAACAAAACCTCTTATCAATTCCCATCATAAGCGATCGCAATTCACACCGACGTATTTTTCCTGAAACCCCCAAAAAACCCCCCCAAAACCTGTAGGGGCGCACCGCGTGCGCCCAACCCCCACCAAAAAACCCCAAAAAACCCAACCCCCCAAAACCCGTAGGGGCGCATCGCGTGCGCCCAAACTCTGAT
>NZ_JAQMSY010000250.1:0-28295 GCF_028329095.1 Microcystis sp. CS-574 | reverse complement strand
TTTCCCGAAGGATTTTTCGCACCTGCCTTAACAGATTTACTCTGTTCTGGTCTTATGGTCGCTCTACAGACTGACACCGCAAGCCCTGCGGCCAAAATATTTTTACTAGCGTTAATATCTCGGTCATGGTGAGTCCCACAGCTTGGACAATCCCACTCTCGAACATTTAACGGCATTTTCTCAGCAATATACCCGCAATTACTACACCTTTTAGAACTAGGAAACCATCTATCTATTTCGATGTAATTTCTCCCATACCAACGGCATTTATAGGCTAATTGTCGGGTAATTTCTCCCCAACTAACGTCAGATATTGCCTGAGATAACTTGGGGTTTTTGACCATATTCTTGACGGCTAAATTCTCAACCACAATCGTTTGGTTTTCACGAACTAATTGAGTGGTTAGCTTATGTAAATGGTCTTTTCTACTATCAGTAATTTGGGCGTGAATTCTGGCTACTTTGATTTTTGCCTTTTCCCGATTTTTTGACCCTTTCTGTTTTCTAGAAAGATTTTTTTGCGCTTTTCGCAGTCTCCGATAATGTTTCTTAAAATGCTTGGGATTAGATACTTTGTCACCATCGCTGGTAATCACAAGGCTACTAATTCCTAAGTCAATTCCGATGGCTTTATCTGTTACTTGTAAAGGCTTAATCATTGGGTCATCAAATCTAATTGAGATATGCCAACGTCCAGAAGGATGTAATCTGACTGTTACTGTGCTTGGTTCACAGCTTTCTGGGATTTGTCTTGACCATCGAATAGGTAAAGGTTCTGTGCATTTAGCTAAATAGATTTGTTTGTCTTTGAACTTAAAAGCAGATTTGGTAAATTCGGCACTTCCTCCCTGATGTTTTTTCTTAAAGTTAGGATACTTAGTACGACCAGCAAAGAAATTAGTGAAAGCTGTTTGTAGGTGTCTTAACCCTTGTTGTAAAGGTACACAGCTAACTTCATTGAGAAAGTGTAATTCTTCTTGTTTTTTCCACTCGGTCAACATTGAAGAAGTTTCAGTATATCCTACTCTTTCTTGTCTTTCATACCAAGCTTGTGTTCTGAGATGGAGAGCTTTGTTGTAAACTAATCTTACACAGCCCAGAGTGCGCCGCAATAGCGACTCTTGTTCGGGTGTGGGGTAAAATCGAAACGAATAGGCTTTTTCCATACCTCACATTTTAGCATATATTTTGTAAACGATGCTTATATTTAACAGTAAAGCCGTCGTAGAACGACGGGGTTTCAGACCCAAATTTTCGATGAAGAATCATTTTAAATTCAATCGCTTCCATTCGTTAAGTTTAATAAAGTGCTGTATCAAGTTTAACCCAATCAATCCATGGAGTTTTAGGGGATGAAAAAAAAGCCTAAAAAAAGCGATCGCTTTTTCCCAATCAAATATAATTTAGGTAGAAAATTGCCGAAAACCCTCTATGCTCAACGGGTACAAAATTATTGATGCTGATTCCCATGTCATTGAACCCCCCGCAATGTGGGGACAATACCTAGAACCTAAATTTAGGGAATTTGCTCCTTCTGCTGACATGAAAATCAAAGGAGAACCGATTAGTCAAAAAATCTCCCCACAAGTACAAGCAGAAGGGAATAAGCAGATGAGGCAAGCTCATCCCCATGCTTATCTCAATCGCTATAATCCGGAATCCCATGTTCAAGCAATGACACAAATGGGGGTAGATAGGGCTTTTATTTATCCTACCTATGGACTGTGGTTATTTGCCATTGATAGCCTACCCGCCGAAGTGATGGGGGCTTTTGTCCGTGCCTATAATAGATGGTTATTAGAAGAATATTGTAGCTATGACCCGGCCAGACTCAAAGGAGTCGCTGCAGTCAATCAACATGATCCCGAAGACATGGTAAAAGAGCTACACCGCATGGCAAACTTGGGCTGGAAGGCGGTTTTTTTGCGCCCTAATCCCGTTAAAGGTAGAATTTTGAGCGATCGAGCCTATGAACCCTTTTGGACGGCCTGCGAGGATTTGGACATGGCTGTAGGAATTCATGAAGGCACTCATAGCCGCTTACCCACCACTGGTGCAGAGCGGTTTAATAGTCGGTTTGCGCTTCATGCTTGTTCTCACCCGATGGAACAAATGATGGCACTGTTAGCCTTAATTGAAGGGGGGGTTTTAGAACGTCATCCTCAGCTAAGAATCGGATTTTTAGAGTCGGGCTGCGGTTGGTTTCCCTATTGGTTATGAAAGCTTGACGAAGAATACAAAAATTTATAGTACGATATAAAGAATAAGATTAGGTTGAACTTAATCCAAGTATTTTCCCTATCAATCTCAGATTATTAAGATATTATGACTGAAAACCCCAATAATTATAGTTCTAACTTACCTTCTGGTTGTCCCTTGATCCCAGAATCAATCATGACTGCGAATAGATGTGAACACACGGAGCTTAACTTAGAGATTGAAGGGCAATTACCAGAAGACTTGCAGGGTCATTTTTTTATGGTCGCACCAGTAGGAACGGTTGATTCTGGGGGTACCCCTTTTCCCGATGGCGACTCATTGTTGAATGGCGACGGTATGATTTACCGACTCGATTTTGATTGCCCCGGTGAAGCAAAGATAACAACACGATTAGCTAAGCCCCCTGATTATTATGCAGACAAGGCAACCTTCTTGAAAAGCCAATACCAAAAGTATAGATTTCGCAATCATGGAATTGTCCGCTTTTCTTACGCACTTGGATTTCGTAATGAGCTAAATACAGCTTTTCTAGTTATGCCATCAGGAAAGGAAGATGTTCTAGATCGTTTATTAGTGACCTATGATGGAGGCCGTCCCTACGAATTAGATACAGAAACCCTTGAAGTTGTTACACCTGTTGGCTGGAATCAAGAGTGGCGGGCCGAAATGAACAAACCACAATTTCCTTTCAAGACGATTTTGAGTACCGCCCATCCTGCTTTTGATAGTAATACGGGTGAAATGTTTACTGTAAATTATGGCAGAGCTATTATGAATCTGCTAAAGAGGCTCCCTTTTGCCATTGAATTAGATGAACTCCCCAAAGACATTTACCAATTAATGAGGGCAATCATTGGTTTTTATAATGCTAATATGTTGCGAAATATTTTTCAGTTGAATATTATGTGGGCTCAAGGTATTTTGCAACAGGCCATAAATGTAATTAAATATTTGCTTGGGGAAGATATTGAGAATTTTGTCTATCTGCTTCGCTGGGATGGGACAGGTAACTTAGAGCGTTGGAAGTTAAGACTTCCCGATGGTTCACCAGTAAAAATTGAACAAACCATCCATCAAATTGGAGTCAGCAAAGATTATGTGATTTTAATGGACACAGCTTTTATTGTCGGTTTAGAGCAGTTAATAAACAATCCAATACCAGAGAATAAACAACTCGAAGAATTAATCAGAAACTTACTCGAAAGCCCGAATCGACCGGATTCATATATTTATATTGTACGTCGTAGGGATCTCATCTCAGGACAGTACCCGATTGATTCTGACAAGGAAGTGACTGTCATCGCTAAAAAACTCATCATTCCTTTACCAGCTGCTCACTTTTTAGTTGATTACGAAAATCCTGATGGAAAGATTACGCTTCATGTTGCTCACATTGCTTCTTGGGATGTGGCTGAGTGGATTCGTAAATATGACTTATCGGCTTACCCACCCTATCATCCAATCGCCAAGCGGGTTTATTCTATGGAACCCAGTGAGATGGATATTAGCCGTTTGGGACGCTATGTAATTGATGGAAACCGAGGAGAAGTCATTCAATCAAATGTTATCTACTCATCTCCCTATACTTGGGGAACGGGTTTATACGCTTACCGAGATCGATTATCATCAGGAAGGCAACCCAAACGACTTGATGATATTTATTGGATTTCCTTTGGACTTTGGCAGGAAACGATGACAAAGTTTCTCTATGATTTATATAAAGATGCCCCCTACCGAGCAGCGCCTTCGGAGGATTTACTGAATTTAGCGAAACAAGGCGTTCCATCTTCCCTGTTTCGATTACATACCTCAGATGATTTCCTGAAGATTGCCGATTCTTATCAGTTTCCTAGGGGATATATTGGTGGTTCTCCTCAGTTCATTCCTCGCCGTGCAAGCGAAGAAAATTCTACAGAGGGTTACATCATTTGTAGTGTTTTTACCCCTCGTAGTAGCGAATTTTGGATTTTTGATGGGGGGGATCTGGCCAAAGGTCCTTTGACTAAGCTAAGACATCAGGATCTAAATTTTGGTTATAGTTTGCACACGGCTTGGCTTCCTACAATTGGTCGCCGTCGAGTGAGTTACAATATCCCTGTCAAATCGGATTTTCAGCAGTTGGTAAACGACAGTTCCCCCGATATTCAAAAACTTTTTGAAGATGAAATATATCCCTTCTTTCCATCAGATAATGGACATTTAGTGTAGGAGATAAAGATTCGATGTTCGCTCTTCCTAACTATGAGATTAATCACAAGATTCACGAAGGGGTTAAAAGCGTCGTTTATCGGGGTAAATCTTGTCAGAAAGAACAGCCCGTAATCATCAAAGTTCTCAAAGCTGAATATCCCTCCATAGAAGAGATCGTCTGTTGGAGACAGGAGCATGAAATTATTCAAAATTTAAACTATGATGGGGTAGTTAAATCCTATGGTTTGGTTAACTATCGTCATGTTTTTGCCCTAATTCTCGAAGATTTTGGTGGTCAATCTTTAGCTGAATTTTTAACAACCCAACACCTTTCTATTTCTCAGTTTTTAACCATTGCTATCTCCTTAGCAGACATCTTAATTAAGATTCACCAAGTTCCCATTATTCATAAAGACATTAAACCCAGTAATATCCTCATCAACCAAGAAACAAAACAGGTTAAATTGACTGATTTTAGCATTGCTTCTAACCTAACATTTGAGCGGCAAACTATTACCAATCCTCGTTTTTTACAAGGAACACTAGCTTATATGTCCCCAGAACAAACGGGACGAATGAATCGCAGGATTGACTATCGCAGTGATTTTTATTCTTTGGGAGTGACCTTTTATGAAATGCTCACAGGAATGTTGCCCTTTAGATATCAGGATTTGATGGAGTTAGTTCATTGTCATATTGCGAAACAACCTCCTCCTTTAGAACAATTCTCAGTTCCGCCGATGATTTCTAACATTGTTAGAAAACTAATGGCAAAAAATGCAGAAGAGCGTTATCAAAGTGCTGCTGGACTCAAATTTGATTTGGAAACTTGTTTATGTCAACTAGAAAAACAGAGCCGGCTTAAGATTTTTGCTTTGGGAGAACGGGATTATCCCAATCAATTGCTGATTCCTCAAAAACTCTATGGAAGAAGTCAAGAAATAGTGAGATTACTAGAAGCATTCAAACGAGTAGCACACCCAAAAGTAGTAGGAGTAGAAAAAGTTGAATTTGCCATCGAAATAATGTTAGTCTCTGGTTATTCAGGAATTGGTAAGACATCCATTGTTAATGAAGTTCAAAAAGCAATTGTTGAAGCAAGAGGATATTTTATTAGGGGAAAATTTGAGCAGTTAAAACGCAATATTCCTTATCTAGCTCTAATTCAAGCATTTCAAGAATTGATTCGCCAGTTATTAACTGAAAATCAGAGGGAAATTGAAGGTTGGAAAGACCATATTATCAGGGCTATTACGCCAAATGCTCAAATTATTATCGATGTCATTCCTGAAGTTGAATTAATCATTGGTAAACAGCCAGAAGTTCCTCAATTAAACTCTCTAGAAGCTGAAAATCGTTTTAATCAAGTTTTTAAAGAGTTCATCAAGGTTTTTTGTACTCCTAATCATCCTTTGGTAATTTTTCTTGATGATTTACAATGGATAGATTCGGCATCCCTAAAATTATTGCAACTTATAGTGACCGATAAAAGAGGCAAATATTTGTTTTTTATTGGTGCTTATCGAGATAACGAGGTTAGTTCAACTCATCCCTTAACCTTGATGCTAGAGAAACTAAAAACTACCCATTTAGTGATCAATCATCTTGAAATTCAACCCTTATCTTATGACAATGTTCGACAATTAATTGAGGAAACTTTTAACGGTAAGGTTAATAGGGATGAGCTTAAAGATTTAGCCGAGTTAATTTTTTATAAAACCCAAGGCAATCCTTTCTTTATCTCTCAGTTTCTTAAAACTTTATACAGTGAAAATTTAATAACCTATCAAGTCAATATAGATCGTTGGATTTGGTCTAGTGAGGCTATACAATCTGTCGGTATTACTGATTATAATGTTGTGGAATTAATTGTTAGAAATATTGGTAAACTTCCTGAAAAAACGCAACAACTAATCAAATTAGCTGCTTGTATTGGCAACTCTTTTAGTTTAGATTTATTGGCATTTGTTCAACAAAAATCTATCTCCGCTACAGCGAAAGAATTAGCGATAGCTCTTCAACAAGGATTTATTTTACCTCAGTCAGAAGACTATAAACTTCCTTTATTGTTCGATCAGATAGAATACCAACAGTTAAATTTAGAAAATGTAGAGATTAAATACAAATTTTTACACGATAGAGTACAGCAAGCAGCCTATTCACTTATTCCCGAATCAGAACGAAAAGCAAATCACTTGCAAATTGGTCAATTTCTTCTCAAAAAGACAACTCCTCAAGCTCAAGAAAACAAATTATTTGACATAGTTAATCAACTCAATTTTGGGATTGATTTGTTAAAAGATACCTCAGATAAAGAACAGTTGTGTCAATTAAATTTAAGGGCGGGAAAGAAAGCTAAATCGGCTAATGCTTACCAAGCTTCAGTCAATTATTTACATTTTGCTTGTCAGCTTTTATTATTAGATAGTTGGCAAAAGCAATATGAGCTTACCTTTAATATTTATCTTGAATTAGTAGAAGCTCACTATCTGAATACTAATCTAGAAACGGCTGATAATCTCTGTGATTTTGCTTTACTGCACGTCCGAGGTCCTTTAGAACAAGTTAAATTTTACGAAATAAAGATTAAAATAAACTTGGCTAGAGGCGCAATAGATTTAGCTCTAAATAACGGACAAAAAGCTTTAGAAATTTTAGGCATATCTTTAGTGGAATCACCACCACAAGCGTTAAACATTGAAAAATTAGCCAGATTAGGAGTGATGAAAGAACCTAATAAGTTGATGGCAATGAAGATTTTTAGTCTTATTTATGCTCCTGCTTGTTTTGCCGAAAGTTCTATAGCATTACCAATTCTCTATACTGAGATTACCCTATCCCAGCAGTATGGCAATTCACCCCCAGTCGTTTATGCTTATGCTGTTTATGGAATTATTGTCTCTTGGCTCATGTTAGATATTGATTTAGCTTATCAACTTGGACAATTATCTTTACGGGTTTTAGAGAAATTAAATGCCAAGGATTTTTGGTCGAAAGCTTATGTCTCAATTTCTATTAATATAACCTATAAAAAACATCATATTAAACAAACGCTTGAACCCCTTAAGAAATCTATACAAAAGGCTCTGGAAGTTGGCGATCTTGAATTTGCTTGCCATGGGGCCAATTTCTACTGCGATCATTTATTATTTGTAGGGAATAACTTAGAATTCGTTCACAATCAGCAAAAACAATATATTGATTTTATTGCTCAATATCAGCAAGAACATCCCTTAAATTTAATCAAAATATGCGCCCAATTTGTTGAAATTTTAGTAAATGAATCAGTCGTCAAAAACTTGACGGGTACTATGCTCGACGAGGAAAAGTCTTTAAGGCAGTTACTCCAAGTTAACAATCGAATTTCTGTCTTTAATATTTATCTTTATAAAGCTTGGCTTTGTTACTTGTTTAAAGATTATCCTCAAGCAATAGAAAACACTAGGATCGCCCTTGAATATTCAGGTTTTGTGAAATCAGAAATTATTTTTACAGAACATAATTTTTATTATTCTTTGGCATTACTAGCTCAATATCCATCCCTCGACCAAAAAAATAAAAAACAATATCTTAAACAAGTCCAAGAAAATCAGAAACTGATGAAATGTTGGCAGGATCATGCCCCGATGAATTTTCAGCATAAATACAATTTAATACAGGCAGAAATAGCTCGTGTTTTGAGAAAACCTTTGACAGCAATGAAATATTATGATAGTGCTATAGCAGGAGCAAAGAAATATGAATTTATCCATGAAGAGGCTTTAGCTTATGAACGTGCCTCTGAATTTTATTTTACTTTAGGTAGAGAAGAAATCGGTAAACTATATCTCAGAAATGCTTATCATTGTTACATTCGTTGGGGTGCAAAGGCCAAAGTTAAACAATTAGAAGAAGAATACCCTCAATATTTATTAGGCATTAGCAATCAAAACAAATCTAAAGGACTGAGTACCACCATTTCAACCACTGGTAATGATGGAGCAGTTCTTGATTTAACCACTATTCTTAAAGCCTGGCAAGCGATTTCTGGAGAAATTAAACTAGAAAATCTCCTAACAAATTTAATGAAAATTGTCATTGAAAATGCAGGAGCGCAGAAAAGTTGTCTGATTTTAGAACAGGAAGGAAATTGGGTCATTGAAGCTCAAGGAACAATTGATCAAGAAACGCTTAATATCTTACAGCCGATTCCCATAGAATCTATCGACCATGATCATTCAATTCCTATCTTACCCACCAGTATTATTTACTATGTAGCTCGGACAAAAGAAACTATCGTTTTAAATGATGCCACTTCATCAGGTCAATTTACCAACGATTCTTACATTATTGCTAAAAAAACTAAATCCATTCTTTGTAATCCTTTACTCAATCAAGGTCAATTAAAAGGAATTGTTTATTTAGAAAATAATTTAACAACAGGCGCATTTACCTCAGAAAGGGTTGAACTATTAAATATTCTAGCAGCTCAAGCTGCTATCTCTATTGATAACTCCAGACTCTATCAAACCTTAGAACAAAGAGTAGAAGAACGGACAAAAGAACTCACAAACACTTTAGAGGTACTGAAAGCAACCCAAGCAGAACTTATCTTTGAAAATGACCTACTTAAAAGTGCTGAACAACCTCCCAAATTTGTCTATCAAGTGGGGGGCAGTTTACCGATGGATGCACCGAATTATGTGGTTCGACAAGCTGATCGCAATCTTTATAAAGCTCTCAAACAAGGTCTATTTTGCTATGTTTTAAATGCACGTCAAATGGGAAAATCTAGCTTAATGGTGCGGATGATGAGCCAATTACAAAAGGAGGGAATTAGATGTGCAGTAATTGACTTAACTCGGCTAGGAACAGACAATATTACCCCCGAACAATGGTATAAAGGATTAGCCGTTGATCTGCTCCGCAGTTTTGGATTAATCAAAGAATTGAAAACTTTTAAAGCTTGGTGGAGTGAACAATTAGACCTGCCTCCTGTACAACGATTAGGAGAATTTATAGAAAATTTTCTTCTAGTTAATAACGATTTTAATCAGCGGCAATCTGGAAAATCGACTGTTATATTTATTGATGAAATTGATAGCATTTTAGGGTTAAAATTTGATGTCTCTGACTTTTTTGCTTTAATTCGTTCTTTTTATAACCAGAGAGCGATTCAACCTCAATTTCAAGAGCTAACTTTTGCCTTTTTTGGTGCTACCACACCTTCAGCTTTAATTACTGACCCCCAGAAAACACCTTTTAATATTGGTAACGCTATTGAATTAGCAAGTTTTAAAGAACACGAAGCTCAACCTTTATTATATGGGTTAACAGAAAAAGTCAGTAATCTTCAGACAATGCTCAAACAAGTCTTAAGCTGGACGGGAGGGCAACCTTTCTTAACTCAAAAACTCTGTCAACTGATGCGGGATAGTGAGCAACCAATCCCCTCTAATCAAGAAGAACAATGGTTGGCCAACTTAGTAGCAGAAAAAATTATTCAAGATTGGGAGATGCAGGATCAACCCGAACATTTAAAAACCATTCAAGATCGCCTTCTTCAAAGTCCAAACCGACCCCAGTTATTAACCTTGTATCGACAAATCCTACATCAAGAAGCAATACAGATTGATAACAATCCCTATTTACCTGAGTTATTTTTATCTGGATTAGTGGTAAAACGCCATGGAAAAATGGACGTTCATAATCGGATTTATCAGACGATATTTAATAATCATTGGCTTGAGCGATTGCTATCTTAATACCATGGTTCAAAAATTTATTTATTCTGAACCAGTATATTGACTTCTAAAGTACTTTTGATACAACTGACAACTGACAATTGCTTTATTTTCTCTGAGTTTAATTAAACCCATACTATTAAGTTTATAAGCAATAATTGGATCGACTATCATTGGTTGATTCCCTTGACAAATCTGTTGAAAAATACCGGCAAGTTCGGGTTGTTTTTGTAAAGTGACCCAGTGAAGCTGTAAATGAGAGGAATAAATTCCCGTTGATGTAGTTGCTGATTTGATTAAATCTGGCATCGTGATTTGCTCTTGGCTAAGATGATAAATCGCTAAATGAATCAAGGCAGGATGTCCCCCCACTAAGTCGATCAATTGTTGAATTTCGTTGGTTGCTAATTCATTTAATTGATATTTTTTTGCCAATTCTGCCACTTGTTCTTGACCAAAACCCTGTAACTCTATGGGTAATCCCACATTAAAAGGAGACTGTTCTAATCGCAGAGAAACATAAGATTCTGTAGATTGAACAATAATTAAACGTAATTTCTGCCACAGGGGAGATCGCTTAGATTCTTCATAACAAGCTCTGATTAAAGGTAAAAAATCTTCTGCTACTTTCGGATGTTCAAAGACTCGATGCACTCCATCTAAAGCCAATACCAGTGGCTGTTTTATCTCTCGTAAAATATACTCTTCAAAATAAATTGTCCAACTCATTTTAATTCCTATATCTTCATCCCAATAATCATCTAATTTGGCTTCTAAATTCAACTGCCGAGCGCAATTACGGCAAATCCAGCGTAAGAACTTGTTAAAATTTGCTATAATATCTTGGTCTGCTTTTTGTAAATCTAAACTAACAATTTGATAACCGAATTGCTGTTGACAAGCCTCTAAAATTGTTAATAATAAAGACGTTTTCCCCCATTTGTTGGGAGCTTTAATGCGTACTAACGCCCCAGATTGTCCGATTTCCTCGATAATTTTTGCTTCAAGTTTTGTTCGTTTTAGATAATAATAAGAATTATAGGGAATAGGAGCATCGGGGTATTCTGGACGCTCATTTTGGAGATATTCCTGATCGCAATACTGAAGCGATGTGGAGTTGGTAAAATGAGATTGTAGTCTAGATAAAAAATTTTTCTTATTGATCGTTTGTCCGATCAGTTGCGAGACTCTATTATAGAGTCCTGGGGCAACTACATTGGCAAGATAGCCGCTACTATAACCATTTTCTTGGGCAATTTCTTGATAGTTCTTTTTCTGCCAAAGTCCTCGCAATAATAATTGTTCTGTGTCATTGAGACAGCGATTCTCAAGCTTGAGCAGTTGCCCATTAAGAATCTCTTGGATTTCCTCGAATTTCATTATTTTTGTCCAAGGTAAGAAGATTTGAAGAAATAGATTGTTTTATTTTCCAGTTCCGTTG
The DNA here is from genome assembly GCF_028329095.1 of Microcystis sp. CS-574. Lineage (NCBI taxonomy): Bacteria > Bacillati > Cyanobacteriota > Cyanophyceae > Chroococcales > Microcystaceae > Microcystis > Microcystis sp. CS-574. The sequence goes on along the minus strand of NZ_JAQMSY010000250.1, from coordinate 16,721 downwards.
CAGCCAGAAATATTGAATCTTGACATAACGGCACCGATTCAAAATAGAATTGGTATATTTGACAGACAAGCTGACGAGAACCAGTAACCGACAAAATTGTGCGATGGCAACACCGAGAGGGATTAATTTCCCCCCTTGCTAGGAAATTATAGCATTTCTTGTCAAGGTCAATTACACGGCAGCAATTATCTCTTGATAATTTCTATCAAAACCCCTAAGTCTTCAGCGTCTAACTTCTCGATAATCCTATCAAGAATTAATTCGCAAAAATCCTCACAGGAGTTGACTAGACAGGGTTTTAGCAATCAGATGTACTGCATTTAAACTGCTTATTCGCAATTTAAATGCAGTGGCTGCTCCCAATCTTGCCAACAACTCTGAACAGTTACTGTTCATCCTTCAATACACTTGCTCCCAAAGCTTTTAGGGTTTCTTGCAGCATTTCAGCGCGAGATACATTACCCTGATCTTTCAATAATTGTAGGCCTTTTTGCCAAATCTCGATCGCCTCATTATAACTACCGAAAACTATATAAGCCACCCCTAGATTTTGGTAAATAGTGGGATTATCGGGGTTTAACTTGAGAGCTTTTTTATAAGCTTTAATCGATTCTGGTAGCCGGTGCAGTTGTTTGAGAACCAGTCCTAAATTATAGTAACCATCGGCATAGCTAGGATCAATTTCTACGGTTTTCTCAAAGACAGATAAGGCAGCTTCGTATTTTTCTGCTTCGTACAATAACCCACCGAAATTATTATAAGCACCCAGTTTTAATTTATCTAAAATTGGCTGCTTAATCGCTTTAACAAAATGATCGCCTGATTGCTTAAATTCCTCCACTGAATAATAATAATTAGCGAGATGATAATATAACTCGTATAAAATATGTGGATTAGAGCCATGGCATTTTAAACCATGTTTGAGCAGCTTAAAACCCTCTTTATCCCTGCCAATCTTCAGATATAACCCTCCCAATTTACTACACACATAGGGATCGTGGGGATGTTGTTGATAAAAGCCCTCCATCGCTTTTCTTGCCCGTTCAAACTTATCTAGGCTGGCTATTTTATCGACGGTGTAACCGTAGTGAAAGATCGCAATTTCTGGCAGTTCAACTATTTTCCAACCCGGTTCTTTTTTTAATAAAATAGCCACATTATCATCAATAATTGAGTGATAGGGACGGGTAAAAGTGACTTGAGGATGTCGGCGAAATAGCCGCGAAATTAGAGAATAGGGTGATTGTATGGCTCCGATTTCATGGCGGATTAAATTAATAACTAAATTTTCCTCTTTTTCCATAGCCTGACGCATTTTCGGTACGATAGCGGGATTTAATTCCTCATCGGCATCAAGAACTAAAATCCAATCACCAGTAACATATTTTAAAGCCTCATTTCTGGCATCGGAAAAATTACCCTGCCAATCGTAGCTAGGAACTATAGCACCGTAACTTTGAGCAATAGCAATCGTATCATCGGTTGAACCCGTATCCATAACGATCATCTCATCCACCACCTCTTTAACGCTATCCAAACAGCGCCGGAGATTTTCGGCTTCATTTTTGACAATCATGCAGAGACTAAGTTTAGGCATAACTTTACCAACTTTAGCGGTTAATCTTGAGCGATAGCAGCTGATCAATAACCCACTGATTACCACTCATCGATTATTAATTATCTTCCGAGTCTATCTTAAACCTTTCTACCGAAGAAAGCAGCTCCCGAGAGATACTCACTAATTTTTGCAAAGAACCCGCCATCTGTTGAGATTCTTGGGAAGTTTCCTGAGCGGTTAACTCCACCGACTGCATAACTTGGGCGACATTGAGGGAATTTTCCCGTTGTTTGACCGTATCGGCGGTAATCGATCGCACCAGCGTATCGATGCGGTTAGAAACTTGGATAATATCTTCTAGGGACTTCTTGGCCTGTTCCGAGCGCTCGGTGACATCGATAACCTGTTGAATCCCTTCCTCCATTGCCATCATTACCGAACCCGTTTCCGATTGAATCTGTAAAACGATCTGTTCAATTTCCTTAAGAGATTTAGCCGATCTATAGGCTAACTGACGTACCTCATCGGCCACCACCGCAAAACCGCGGCCTGCATCTCCTGCTCGCGCCGCTTGAATCGAGGCATTAAGAGCCAATAAATTGGTTCGCGAGGCAATCTGAGAGACTACTGCGACAATTTTCGAGATTTCCTGGGAAGCTTCTGCCAAACGCTTGACTTTTCGCGCCGTTTCTGATACCGTGTCGCGGATTTGCAGAATTCCCGCCACGGTTCTTTCCACGGAATCGCCCCCCTTGAGAGCGGTAATTGAGGAAGTGCGGGCGACTTCTTCGGCTTCTCTGGCGTTTTCTGCCACCCTTTGAATTGAGTCGGTCATCATCTGTACCGAATTAAGGGTGACGGCCAACTCCTCCGCCATCCGCAGGGCATCGCTAGACTGATTGCGGGCGAAAGATTCACTATTGGTACTGGCTTGATTCACCTGTTTTGCCGCTTTTTTCACCTGTCGGACAATTTCGCGCAGGTTTTGGATCGTCAAATTAAAAGCATCGGCCACCGCCCCTAAAACATCCGCACTTACCTCCGCTTCCACTGTCAGATCCCCCCGAGCCGCTCCTTCCACATCATCGAGAAGTCGAATCACTTGCCTTTGTAGATTTTTCCGTTCCCGTTCCGTTTCGGCGGCGCGGCCTTGGGCCAAGGTGGTGATAGTTGCCACCACCTGGGCCATCTGATTGAAACGATTGGCCAGTTGACCAAATTCATCTTCCGAGTAGATCGTCGCTTTAGCGTTAAAATTGCCTTCCGAAAGATGATCGAATTGGCTTTGCAAATCGTCGAGACTGCGCTTAATTTGACTAATTAGCAACTGTAAACCTAGCCAAGTTAGGGCAAAGGTTCCCAATCCAGTTAATAACATCATTGCTGGTTTCGGTTGACTCCAAGGAGAAAGGCTGGCTGGTGCTGGTGGTATTGGGGCTGGTTTGGGGGCAACTTTTGCAGAAAGCCAAGAGGTGGTGCTAACGGCAAAAATTAACACCACTGGGGTAATACCCGCTAAAGCCGCTAAAATTAGTTGCTTTTTGCCCAAAGAAGCATTGACAAAAAAGGCTAATTTGCCCGGATTGACTTCCACCACTGGCCCGATCAGGCGCTCGGAAACAGGGCCAAGATGACTATCTCTTTTGTCATCGGGGATTTCTAGACGAGAAGGATGAAAACTAGACTCTCCCACAGCAGAACTGGCATTAAGGCTCGCCCTGGGTTCGGGGACAAAACCAGCAGTTAAAGCTTCCTCTCCCGAACCGGTAAATAGCTCCGATTCCCCCAGTTCTTCGCCTATATCCGTCAGACGCAGTTGGGAAAAACCGTCTAAATCCTCATCATTGAGTTTTGGTTCTCTAAAATCTCTGGCTTCGTCTTCCTCGTATCTTTTTTGAGTCACTCTGCCCTGATTAAGGTCAGTTTTCGCCGCTTGTCGGCGGGGCAGTTCCGGGTCAATGGCAAAAGTGCTTGTTTCTGGGGCATCGGCATAGGATAACTCCTGATCTCGACCGGTGACGGGATTTTCCCGCCAGTCAGCCGTAAAAGTGGCTTCTCCCGTTGATCCTAACCCACCGCCCCACCCTTCCTGCAGCGGGTCAATCTCCGCTGCTTCCAAAAAGGGGAAAGGGGGTTCTCCATCCGCAGAATCCCCGGACCACTGGGAACCGTGAGAGCCTGAACCAGCCAGGATAAGGGAACTAAAGGCGGTTGCCTCGGATTCCCCAAAATCATCGCCATAGGAATCGACTGTACCCGCCGTAGGCTCTCCGAAATCCTCGTCATTGAAAAGACCACTATCCCAGTCCACTACCTCCTGTTGTCGCTCGATAGCAGCCGCTTGCGACCCCCCGGACAAAGAATTGCTGAAACCTTGACTGGGATCGAAACCTGCCTCGCTGTAGGCAATGCTTTCCGCAGCGGCGATCATAAAATCTCCATTCTCGGCTTCAAAACGCGATTGCTGAATCTGATCGAGACCCCGTCGAGCATAATCTACCAGCTCAAAGAAATTGGCAGAATTTTTGGCCAATTCCAGCACTTTTTCGTAACGTCCCTCGGCCAAGCTGTATTGTTGTAGTCCGACATAAATGTGTCCCTGTAAAAGGATGACGTTGGCATCATCGGGATACTTGCTGATCATTTCTTTGACAATGACGGCGGCATCCTCAAGGTTGCCCTGGCAATAGGCGGTGTTCGCCTTGCCATAGAGTTTTGCATATTCTTTCCCTGACGGCATTTGCCCCTCCCCTAGTAAAGATAAAGTGGTGAAGTAGTTAGTAGTTTCAAGAAATAATTACTATAAATGCTATTCTGCTATTTTTTTGAGGTTTTAAGCCGCCCAACGGCTAGAACGGAGTATGCCCAGATGATCGAGTAGTCTTAAGGTTTTTTTTGATTCTTGGCCCAGAATCCACTCTCCCCGCACATAGGGGGCGATCTGATCGGGAATACTGACGACACTACCTAGTTTATCTGGGTCGAGCCATTTCATATCTCCCAAACGTTGCACCGCTAAACCGAGGATCGTTTCCTGTTCTTCAATCACAATTACAGGGATTTCGGCTCGATCGGTGTTTAAGGGGCTGCTATCCCCCAAAAATTGCCCGATATCCGCCACCCAGATCACTTGACCCCGAAGATTGATCGTGCCGAGAAGCAAGGGTGAAGCATTGGGAATGGGGGTAATGCGATCGACTGGTTGCTGCATCACCTCGCGAATACCCACGGAACTAAGGGCAAACTCGTCCTGAGAGGGTAGATAAAATCGCAAGTACAGTTCACCGACGGGAGTTTCTAATTCCTGAGTGTCGGGGGCGGTATTTTGAGCGTCACCAGTAAAAAAATCGGTATCGTTAAGCATTTGTTTTGTTCTCCTGTAAGTAGGGTTTGCTGAAAAAGTTTGTTGGTGGGGTTAGTAGCCGGTCGTCAGTAGCCGGTCGTTTCAGGCTTTGTTGCCCTCTTTTTTTGTACCAGCTTATGTACTATAAAAAGGATAATGCAAGGTTTTTGAATGTCCCAATCCTATATTCTTGTACTAACATCGGATTTTAACAGGTCAAAAGTCTTATTTTAAAAGGGTTTTACCATTATTCAGCAAGCCTTAAGTAATATTTGGGGCGGCGTTTTTAGCTATCTCGACCTATACCATGACTAGACTGTCCCTGGTGAAGGCGATTTTATCGGCGCAGCAGTTGTTTAACGATGCAAATGAACTCAATCGGTTCAAAGGGTTTGACAATGTAGGCATCGGCTCCGATTTTCGGTTCTTCCGAACTTACACTGTAGAAAATTCCTCAAGCTCCCTCTCTGCACAGCAAGGCTCTAAAGTTGATAAATATCAATTTAACAAAAACTCAAAGCCTTAGTGTACAAGCTTTACAAGCATGAGTTGTTGATAGTTTTACATGACAGGTTCGGTAGAACCCGATTTTCATGCCCTCTCAACCAGCAGTCATAACTCATTTTCGCTCAAAGGTTTGCTTAAATAATCGGTTGCCTCCACCATTTTGGCTTTTACCCTTGCCAGTGGCCTCCCCCTTGACTGGTTAAACCGTCGAGTTTTGGTAGGGCGATATCCCAGAGAATGAGAGCAGCTTCGATCACTATAGCCTGAGCGAGAGCTTCTTAGGGAAAAGATCCCAGGAATAGTTGGAATTTTCTAAAATACTCTCGACTTTTTCACCAATACTAAGATCGTCATCAATAGTTCTCCGGTTCTTTGTCCTAGTTCAATCAATTGTAAAATACTGGGAATGTCAATCTCATTGAAGCTTCCTTGCCTAATTTCTCGGAATCTCCCCCACTAGACGCTATTTCTTTTAGTCTAGAATAACCTAGAGCAGTTATCTTAATGGTGAGGTACGAAGTCTCTGGTCTTGGGCAATACTGGAAGAGGAGGTGTTAGTCTGGAGATGATGCCAAGTCTCGTCATACTTCATCTTGAGAAGAAACGCTGTCTTCCTTGCTCTTGTCACTAATAATAAATCTGATAAGCTAATTATGTAAGATATTTTTCAGTAAGCTTTGCTGCATTTAAACTAGCTTTGGCAATTTTCAGTACAAAAGGTCTAGCTTTCTATCCTTGCCTCTCGCTCTCACGCCGTCTTAAACGATAATTTAGATGTGTGGTCAGCTTATTCAAACTGCAGCCAGAGGTAAAAGGGGTCAGAAAACATCAGCCGATTTATGAGATTGACTGCCAAATTTTTTGAGCCTAGGTCAGTAAATTGGTGCTTAAAAATCTTCAAAAATTTAAAATTTTCCAGTGGGTAAGAGGAAAAATTGAGGACAAATGTATGTCTCAAAAAGAAAAACTTGAATAATAGAAATTAAAAATTTTTTGGCAGCCGATCGGTACACTGAAACTATAGACAGGCCGCTCCTAGCCTCGATCACCAACTCTCTCTAAAACCAATTACAAAAACTTTCATCACACAGGAAGACTAATCGTGCTATACCTTGCAGAAGTAAAAAAACAGACTAGAGGTTTTATCAGTGGTTACAAAACCGAATTGAAACTATTGGCCTGTCAGCATAAAGATCAGACGTGGAGTGCCATAGCGGGAAACGATATTTTAACCTACGACGAAACTAACTCCATAGGAGAAGGTGCGCTTCTCTTGGTGAATTTGAGCGATAATCGTCAACTGCAAGGAAAACCGGAATTAGCGGGAGCGGAGATCGTGCGACAACTGCAAAAGATTTCCCGTTTGATCGAACGCAATAAGGAAGATCAAGAGAAAATCGCTCAGTGGAAACAATCCCTCACCTATCAAAGCGAGATTCTCAACCGCCAGAAAATGGAAATGGAGGAAAGAATTGAGCAAATTGAGCGCATAGAAGTAGAATTCGATTATTTAGAGCGCAAAAGACAAGAACTGGAAAACCTAAAACAACAATTGATAGAGCAACAGCGACACCTGGAAGAAGAACAAATAAATTTCAACTCCTTCCCCAATCTTTCCCCAGAGCAACAACAATTTATTCGCTCTCTAGCGGAGAGTTTAGCCAATAATCACGATCTGGGTAATTCTCCCTCACAAATTCTCTATTCAACTCTTGAATCTGTGCAGGGACAACAGACAATTTTAAATAGTTGTTGGCAAAGTTTAGAGGAGCAGAAAAAAGCTGTAGAAAATCGCCAGGTCGTCAACGAACAAATGCTCAATCATCTCAAACAAAGAGCCGGGGAATTAAAGATAAGTCGCAGTGTTTTGGAAACAACGAAAATACAACTACAAATACAAGAAACTGTTCTGAGTCAAAAACAGGAATTATTCGAGCACCTTAACCTCACCCTACAAACCACTGATTCTACTCGACAAATGCTCCTTCGTCTCGCCCAAGCAGCAGACCTAGATTTTGATGGTAAAATCGATCTAGAAGCTCTTGAAAAAATGCCTTTAGAAAAATTGGAGAGCTTAGTTAACAATTTACAAACAGACCTCGATCGCTTGGAAATTTTTGTCAACGACCAAGAGGAAGAATTAACTCTCCAATCTCAAACCGTGGAAGAATTAGAGGCAAGAATGGCCACAATAGATGAATCCCAGCGAGCTAATTTAGAGGCGGAATTAGCCGAGGAACAGGAGAGAAAAGGAATGCTGGCAGAAACTTTGTTCGGACAAAGACGGAATCTTCGGGAAAGGCAAGCTATTTGCTCTCAACATCTGAAAATTCTGCAACGCAGACAGGGAATTTTATCCCCAGAAGATGCCCAAAAATGTAGCTTTGAACCAGTGTTAATTCTCCTGGAGGATAGTTATCAAAATAATCTCCAAGAAAGTCAACGTTTAGCCGCAGAAATCAAGGAGCTACAAGAGGATTTACAAAAAAACAGAGATACTATTGATGAGCAATGGTCGGATTTAGAGCAAAAAACTCGTGAATTTGAAGAACAGGAGCGACAATGGCGCGATGCTAATCTGGCATTAGTGCGTTTAAAAACTCAGATGCAACAGTACGAAACTTTCCTGCAACCCGTGCAGGATCATCTCGATCAAATCCATCAAAAACTAGAAAATATCTCCCATTGGTTTATACCTATGGAATCTAATGTTATTGCATATCATTAAGCTATTAACAGTTAGGCTTAATTAGGGTTTCTGAACAAATAATACAGGGTAATTCAGAAAAAGATTTCTCCCTTCTTGCCGATAACTTTTATAGCTTTTTATCTATGGATAAAATAATTTAGATCAATTTAACTCTAGGTTAGATGTGATATAGACTAGGACTAGTAATTTATACTCAGATAGCTATGAGACAATCCGATCGAGAAATAATGATTTTAGCGGCTGTGGCCTCCCTCTTAGCGGTGGTGGCGGAAGTAGCGATCGCTTTTTAGATAAAAAAAACTGATTTATGGGGTTAAATTCTGCCAAAATTGACAATCAATGCCGAGGAAAGATATCGATAGAATGCTTGTGACAGGGGCAGCAATTGCGATCGCCTCGATGAGCGAAATTAAAGCATGAATATTAGTGTAACCGGTCAGGTAAAAAGAATCGAAATAGGCACGGGAACTTGGGCATTAATTGCCGATAACGGTCAAACCTACGAATTAATGGAACCGACCGCCGAATTAATCCAAACAAGGGCAAAAGTGACAGTTATAGGTCAAATTCGCTCGGATGTGATGACTCTGGCCATGATCGGGCCAATTTTACAAGTGACCTCCTTTCAATCCCTGCCATGAAGCCGCAAAATACTGCTTAAAAACTGGCAAAAACCGCTTTTTAAGCCTGTAATCTCGAAAAATTGCCGTAATTGTCCCTCAGCTATACGAGAAAGAAAAATTGTCAAGAAGACCCTAATGGTTGATTTTTTCGAGAATAATCGGGAAATTTTGAATAATCATACTACAATAGACAGCAACTTTGTCTTAGGAACATCGGAATCACCTAAACCGATCTATCTGATTGGTTTAACTCGTAGTTACCTAAGTTGGCGTGAGGAGTGGACTGAATGAATTTGCGCGATAATGCTTTAACGATTCTGCAAGAAACGAGTCGAACTTTTTATATTCCCATAAGTCGTTTACCGGATCGTCTGCTCGAGGCAGTAGCCTCAGCTTATCTCTGTATGAGGGCGATCGATGAAGTAGAAGACCATCCCGACCTAGATAACTTCAGTAAAGCCCAGATATTAAGACAAATTAGCCTGAATTTACAAGCAGGTACCCAAAATTCTACCAAAGAGGATTTTACTTTTGGCTTAGTCCATCGGGAGATTTTGCCGGAAGTCACCCTGAGAATTGGCGAATGGGCAATGTTAGCACCGGATTCGATCGCCCCCCGGGTTTGGGATGCCACGGCGGCCATGGCTGATCGCATGGCCTACTGGGCCGGGAATAACTGGGATATTCGCACAGAAGTGCAATTAGATCAATATACCTTTAGTGTGGCCGGTGCCGTGGGTTTATTGCTGTCTGACCTCTGGAATTGGTACGACGGCACTCAAACTAATCGCAGTTATGCCATCGGTTTTGGTCGGGGTTTACAAGCGGTTAATATTGCCCGCAACCATGGCGAGGATCTGCGCCGGGGGGTAAGTTTTCTGCCCCAGGGTTGGACAATTAGTGATATTCATAATTATGCCCGTCGTAATCTGAAATTAGCCGATTATTACACTCAATCGCTGCCCCAAGGGCCAGCACTCGATTTTTGTAAGATTCCCCTCGCTTTAGCCCATGGCACTCTCGAAGTCCTAGCGTTAGGTAAGGAAAAACTCAGCCGCAGCGATGTCATCGCTTTGGTACAACAAATTACCCGTTAGAGGAAATCACAATTAGGTTTGGCTGAATAAATCTAAAAACCTTGTTGGGTAAGACTTTTAGACTTTTTGTCAATCAAAAAGTACCGGACTGGGAGTGATCAGGGGGAAAATCCCTGGACTTTTTCCCTGAAAATTAGGTAGTTGACCACCTGAAAATCGGTAAAACCCTACACCCCACACCCCACACCCTGCCCCCAAGAAAAACTTTTTGCCGCAAACCCCAATTAAAATTGCCCACGATCGCTCTTCCAAAGTCAGGAATCACAAGCGTGGGCAAAAAACTGCCGGAGTTCAGTAACTTAGAACAAACCGAGAGTTAAAGATATATCGATGGGGAAAGTGGCACCAATACCTAACCAGATCGTGACCACAGTACCAAATAGGAAGATAGCGGTAGCGACGGGACGACGGAAAGGATTTTGGAATTTATTGACGCTTTCAATAAAGGGAACTAACATCAAGCCTAGGGGAACGCCGGCCATGCAAGCGATACCTAAGAGTTTGTTAGGAAGAATACGGAGAATTTGGAAAACGGGATAAAGATACCACTCTGGCAGAATTTCTAAGGGAGTAGCGAAAGGATCGGCAGGTTCACCGATCATGGTGGGATCCATAATCGCTAAACCGGTGCAGAGTCCGATCGTACCAAAGATAACCACCGGGAAGACATAGAGCAGATCGTTAGGCCAAGCGGGTTCACCGTAGTAGTTGTGACCCATCCCTTTAGCCAACTTAGCGCGCAGAGCGGGATCGCTGAGATCGGGCTTTTTTAATGTGGACATGGATAATGTCTCCTAAAAATGATTTCGGATCGACAGAGATATTTTTCTGAATTATAGAGGCCCAGAAATGCCTTGTTTACGGATCATCAAGAAATGTAGCAACATGAAGACCGCGATCGACCAGGGTAGTACAAAGGTATGTAAGCTGTAGAAACGGGTTAAAGTTGCTTGACCGACGCTTTCGCTACCGCGCATCAGGGTGACGAGTTGATCACCGACGACGGGAATAGCAGCAGGTACACCGGAAACAATTTTAACCGCCCAGTAACCCACCTGATCCCAGGGTAAGGAGTAACCGGTGACACCGAAGCTAACGGTGATTACGGCCAGGACAACCCCAGTTACCCAGGTTAATTCGCGAGGTTTTTTGAATCCACCGGTCAGGTAAACGCGGAAAACGTGCAGGATCATCATTAAGACCATCATACTGGCGGACCAGCGATGGATAGAACGAATTAACCAGCCAAAGTTAACTTCGTTCATGATGTACTGTACGGAGGAGAGGGCCTCTGCTACAGTGGGTTTGTAGTAGAAGGTCATGGCGAAACCAGTGGCAAACTGGATCACGAAGCACACAAGGGTGATGCCACCCAGACAGTAGAAGATATTGACGTGAGGGGGAACGTATTTGGTGCTGATATCATCAGCGATCCCTTGAATTTCTAAGCGTTCCTCAAACCATTGATAGGCTTTAGAATCCGTTACTTGTTTGGTAAACATCGCGTAACCAGTAAGAAAAATGAAAGATTTAATGTGTGACCTTTAAAAAATGTAACACAGTTTTCAGGTCTAATTCTCGCTCCGGTCAGGTTTCTCCACCGGTGGGGATCGATTGGCGATCGCTAGGGACGAAAAACGGCTAACTTCCTAAAATTTCCCTTAAAATGTCTCCTAGACTACAAAAAATCAGGCCAATTGTCCGACACTGGGAATAGGTAAGGTATGAAATGAGGTCAGCGTGCTATTAAATACCTACGATCCCGAAGGCTTCTACGACGAACTATTCTTAGATGATGGTCAACCTCGTCCCCACTCGTCCCCTTTAATCAAATGGTTGCAGAATCTGCCACCCCTAGAACTTCAACAACACCGGGAAACGGCTCAGTCGGCCCTGTTTGAATTGGGGGTGACTTTCAATGTCTATAGCGACAATCAAGGGGTGGAAAAAATCTTTCCTTTTGATATTATTCCCCGAATTGTCTCGGCTGAGGACTGGGATTATTTAGAAAGAGGACTGAAACAACGCATCAAAGCTCTCAATCTTTTTCTCTCCGATATCTACAATGACCAGTTAATCATTAAAGATGGTATTATTCCCCCCGAATTAATCGCCTCGGCGACGGGATTTCTGAAACCCTGTGTGGGACTGAAACCCGCCGGAGGTATCTGGTGTCACATCACGGGAACCGATTTAGTCCGCGATAAAGATGGTCAATGGTACGTTTTAGAGGATAATTTGCGGGTTCCTTCCGGTATTTCCTATGTCCTCGAAAATCGTCGGGTAATGAAAAGCACTTTCCCCGATATTTTCCAGACAATGAATGTTAAACCGGTGGATGATTATCCTTCCCATCTGTTGGAAACTCTCCTCAATTTAGCCCCAGCCCAATTACCTAATCCCACCGTGGTGGTTTTAACCCCCGGAACCTATAATTCTGCCTACTTTGAACATTCTTTTATTGCCCAACAAATGGGGGTAGAATTAGTGGAAGGGCGTGATTTAGTCGTCTTTGATGGTTATCTACAAATGAAAACCACCAAGGGATTAAGACGGGTAGATGTGGTCTATCGTCGCCTCGATGATGACTTTTTAGATCCGGCGGTTTTTCGTCCCGATTCGATGTTAGGTGTACCCGGATTATTAAAAGTTTTCCAGGAAGGTCGCGTCGCTTTAGCTAATGCCCCGGGTACGGGAGTCGCCGATGATAAGGTTATTTATGCTTTTGTCCCCGATATGATTCGTTATTATCTGGGAGAAGAAGCGATTTTAAATAACGTTCCTACCTATCTTTGTTGGCGAGAAAAGGACTTAGATTATGTCTTAAATAATCTCGATAAATTAGTTGTGAAAGCCGCTAATGAGTCGGGAGGTTATGGGATGTTAGTCGGTTCTCAAGCTACCCCCGAACAAAGGGCAGAATTTGCCCCACGCATTGCTGCTAATCCCCGCAATTATATCGCTCAACCGGTGTTAAGTCTTTCTAGGGTTCCCACTTTAATTGACACGGAAGTTGAAGGTCGTCATGTGGATTTACGTCCCTATATTCTCCATCGTGGCGATGAAATTTATGTGCATCCCGGGGGGTTAACTCGCGTGGCTTTGAAAAAGGGTTCTTTAGTGGTTAATTCTTCTCAAGGTGGTGGCAGTAAAGACACTTGGGTTTTAACCAAGTAATCAGGACAATAATCAAAATTTTGGTGGGTTACTAACCCACCCTACCCTTTTCTTTTTCCTTTTCACTTTTTCCCAGTTAATTATGCTTAGTAGAGTTGCTGATTCAATTTATTGGTTAAATCGCTATATTGAACGGGCAGAAAATGTCGCCCGGTTTATGGATGTTAATCTTAATTTAATGTTAGATGTACCTACCAGCGTTTTGCAACAGTGGGAACCTTTGGTTTTAACCACGGGAGATTTAGAACAATTCAAGAAACGTTACGGCACAGCCACCGCAGAAAATGTGATCAATTTCTTGACATTTGACACGGAATATAGTAACTCAATTATCTCTTGTTTGCGCTGGGCCAGAGAAAATGCTCGGTCAGTTCGCGAGATTATTTCTTCGGAAATGTGGGAACAGGTTAATGGTTTTTTCTTGATGGTAAAAGATGCTTCCTCTTACCATCCTCAAACTACTTTACCGAACTTTTTTACCCAAGTTAAATTAGCTAGTCACCGTTTTGCGGGGGTAATGGATGCAACGATGACTCATAATGAAGGTTGGCATTTTGGCGTTATGGGAAGATTACAGGAACGCGCCGATAAAACCGCCAGAATTCTTGATGTTAAATACTATTATCTCTTACCTTCCGCTCAATGGGTAGGAACTTCTCTAGACCAAATTCAATGGATTGCTTTACTGCGGTCGGTGAGTGCCTACGAAATGTATCGTAAATGTCAACGACGGATTACTCCTAGTGACGTGGCTGAATTTTTAATTCTTAATCGAGAATTTCCTCGTTCAATTCACTTTTGTCTGCGGGAATTAGACCACTGTTTACATCAAGTTACCGGTACTCCTGTAGGAACTTGGGGCAATTCAGTAGAAAGAAGTTTAGGGCGACTTTGTGCCGAAATGAGTTATCTAACTATCGAGGATGTTATTGAAATGGGATTGCATGAATTCCTCGACCATATTCAAAAAAGAGTTAATGATGTGGGAATAAAAATGACAGAAACTTTCTTTGTTTTTAATCCCGAACTTGCCTCACCTCTGCCAGTAAATAACTTTCAATATCAATCCCAATTAACAACTTAATGCGTTATCACATTCGGCATCAAACCAACTATTTCTATAATCAACCCGTGATTTTATCGCCTCATCTGCTGCGCTTGCGGCCAAAATCCGATGGTGGGCAAACTTTGCGAGAGTTCACGCTCAAAATTAACCCAGAACCTTTAACAATAACTAATATTATCGACCTCGATGGTAATTCTTGTTTACAAATTTGGTTTAATCAACCGACGGAAGAATTATTGATTGATGTGGTCAGTGAAGTGGAAACCCATGGGGTTAATCCTTTTCAGTATTTGTTGGAACCTTGGGCGACCTGTTTACCCTTTGATTATCCTATTTCTCTCCACAGTCAATTACAACCCTACAGACAATTCTATGGGTTAAATAATGACCCTGATATGGCAGCATTAGCCCAAGAAATTATGCAGGAAACCGAAGGACAGGTGCTATCTTTCCTGTTTAATCTTAATGACAAAATTTACCGAAATTGTCAGCAAATTATTCGTATTACTGGGGAACCCTATCTACCCGGAAACACTTGGAAAAATAAGCAGGGTTCCTGTCGCGATTTTGTGGTTTTATTTATGGATGTGTGTCGCTGTGTGGGATTAGCTTCCCGTTTTGTCAGTGGCTATCAAGAAGGAGATTTAGACCAAGAAGAAAGACATTTACACGCTTGGGTAGAGGTGTATTTGCCGGGGGGCGGCTGGAAAGGTTATGATCCTAGCCATGGATTAGCGGTGAGTGACCGTCATATTAGCCTCGTTTCTAGTCCAATTCCCCGTTATTGCGCGCCGGTAGAGGGAAATGCTCGACCTGTTAGTCTCGGTCATCAAGTGATAGAATCTCAGCTATCATCGACAATTGCCATCGATTTGTTATCTTGAGGGTGATTCTTTATTGGAGTTACTAATATGTTAGAAATGGCGCAAGTTTGGACTAAAAAAAAGTGCGGCAAGTCGATGCTATAGCCCTAACTAGAACTGCGCTAAAGCGCAACTACAAACCTATCAGAAGCCTAATGTTTTCAAAATTATCGGTAAGGCTGTTTGACAGGCTTGGGCAAGTTTGCTGGCAGGTTCCAAAGCTTTAGCAATTGTTTCGAGAAAATTAACTGCTCGTTGGGCTTTCTTTTGCAGTCCGGCATCATCAGGATTTTGACTAGCTTGGGCAATCTTTTTCACTTGATTGGCGGCTTCGGCTTTTTCTTCTTCATCTAAATGGCTGTCAATTTCAATCGCCTGGGTTAGTTCTTGCAGTAAAGCTTTAAGTTGGGCATTTTCTGGGGAAGCATCGGCTGCAATTTGGTTAATGGTATTGGTTACATCGCCGATGATTTCGCCGAAATTGACGGCAGAATTATTAATATCGCGGATGGTAATATTTGGGGAACTGTCGTTACTATTGCTCATGGCTTTTGCCTCTACATGGATGGGACGGTTGGCGAGGGTTTTGGTAATTTCCATCATATCAACACTTTGTTGGCGATAGATGGCAATTTCCGTCTCTTTGGCGGTGAGTTGTGCCTTATATTGGGCTTCGATGGCTGCGAGTTGTAGTTGATAATTTTGGTTAAATTCTTGGTGAATTTTCTCTTTATCAGTATCGGGCGGTACATGGACTTTTACCACTATCACGCCATCTCCTTTATTGGCAATGCTCTGTATCTGAAGCGGCGTATCTTCATTCTGCACTTGTACTTCTTTTAAGGCAGCAATGAAAGCTTTCCAATCTACCCCATTGCGGAAAATCAGGTCAACAGTGTCGAACATTTCGGCAAATAATTTAGTAAATTCGCCCGGTTGAAATTCGCCACTACTGGGGCGGCGCTCTTTCTGCCCATTAAGCAAGTAAATATACTGGCAGTCCACCTCATCCAGTTGGGTGGTGGCATCAATATTCCAATTTTCCACGCAAGCACCCGTCAGGGTAGCATGGCGCAAATCTGCATTGACGGCGTTGACTTCGGTGAGGTTTGCCCCCGCAAGGTTGGCGTATTGCAAGCTGGCTTCACTGATATTCGCTAGGCGCAAGTTGGCAGCTTGCAGGTTTGCCCCCTCCAGGTATGCCCCCCGTAAATTGGCTTGGGCAAAGTCTTTTCCGCTTCCGGTGCGGGAATCAATCAGAAATTCCCTAACCCGGGGATTGGCTAATAAGGTATTGCCGGGGCGGGCTAATTCCAATTTAATTGCTTGTTTAAAAATTGTTTTATTCAAGATTGCCTGATTAAAATTGGTACTTTTTAAGGTGGCTCCTGTAAAATCCGCCTCGGTTAAATTGGCTTGAAAAAAGGATGTGCCACCAATAGCAGCAAAGGCTATCACAATTTTACGCAACCAAGGATCGCGGAGTTCTTGTTTAAGGGTCAACCAACCGAGCCAACAGAAAAGTAATGTCAAGGCTCCGGCTACGGCTCTGGCTACGGCTCCGGCTACGGCTCCGGCTCCGGCTCCGGATACGGCTCCGGCTCCGGCTCCGGATACGGCATCCTCTCCGGCTGAGGCTACGGCTAGGGCTACGGCTCTGGCTACGGCTACGGCTACGGCTACGGCTCCGGCTCCGGCTCCGGCTCCGGCTACGGCTAGGGCTACGGCTACGGCTCCGGCTCCGGCTCCGGCTACGGCTAGGGCTACGGCTAGGGCT
>NZ_JAQMSY010000249.1:0-43924 GCF_028329095.1 Microcystis sp. CS-574 | reverse complement strand
TACAATCTCCGAAACCCTCTCAGGTTGTACTTTTGATTTCTGACTTGCGCGTAGCGCTATAACAGGAGGACAAATCGAATGGCGGCTCTCTTGGATTTGGTGGGTAAAATGTATTCTAAGATACATTCCTCCTAGCGAGGGGGTGGAATGAACCACAAAGACACAAAGGACACAAAGATTGATCGATCATATAGTAAGTTAAACTTATCACACAGAACCTAGAAGAGCCGAATGGCAGCAAACCTAATTATTAAATATGACCCCACTGGAGACATTCTCTATATTAACAAATGCGCTCCCTATACCGAACAAGAATCCGAAGAATTAGGAGATGATATTATCGTGAGAGTCAACCCAAAAACCGAAGAAATAGAAAACCTAGAAATCCTTTTTTTCTCCCAAAGACTACAAGAAAACAACGAACTCCAACTTCCCCTTATCGCCAATCTCCGCTTGGCAGTTTAGTGTAATCAGATTGAGTAAATCATTAAAACAACTTAGCTTATGTCTGCAAATATTCGTCAACAACTCCATCAACATATCGATCAATTACCAGATCACATATTGGTTTGTTACGCTACAAACTACCACTAGATATAGATATAACCCAAGCCAAAGACACGAAGCAAATCTCGGCATCCTTCTTCAAAATTATCATTAAAATTAATAATTTGGAAGCTAGGTAAGACCCAAGAAAGTTTTGTATATTCACAAGGTTGATAGAGAATTGGCAAAATTTTATCTTCAAAACGCTGATCTTGTAAAGTAAAAATTAGTTCTCGCTTTACCCACATAGAATCGACCGCATCAGGAGAGAGAACGATAATAAACCAATCACATCGCCTCAAAGCTTTCCCAATTTCATCATGCCATTGCTGTGCGCCTAAAATATTAGTTTCACTATACCAAACGGGAACTCCATGACGGCGTAATTCATTGGACAAATGAGAGACAAACTCTCGATTTTTGCTAGAATGGGAAAGAAAAGCTTCTTGGGGAATCATCTCATACCTATAGTTAAAATTAGACAAAGCATAGCTTGGGATGAGACAAGCCAAATCTAAAAGTGGTGTATCTCATGAGTCAGTCCGTCGGAGCTTGTCGTATTTTTAAGTGCCTGTGTAATTTCTTTCAATTCTTGATTGTCTTGTTCAAGATTAGGGACGAAAATCATTGGAAATTTTTTGAGAATCCAAGGAATATGTTCTAGGTTTGAATTATCTGAGGAAGAGACAATAACAGGAATGATACGACCTTGATACTTTTCTTCTCCAATTGCATAACTAATATCAGAAACAACATTAAAAGGCTTCAGTGATTCTGGTGTTAATAAGACTATCATTGCTTCAGATTCTTGTAAGGCTTTACCTATGTTATTAGCCCAGTTTTCCCCGGGTAACATTTCAGCAGCATCCCAAACTTGAAAGCCATCTTCTTTGAGAGAATCAGCAACTCTCTTAGCTAACTTAGCCTCAGTAAAGGCATGACTAATAAAAACTTTCATATTCTTTCTAGCTTCCTCGATATTTAAATTAATTCAACTGATTTATTCATAATCTGCTGACAATTTACTAAGAGTATAGCGTTTTTAGTCGCTAGAGAAACTCATTTACTCCTCGACTTCATCAGGAATAGATTCAGCTGACTTAAGCATAGCGCCTAAATCGACTGTTTCTTCAGCGAAATTTCCTGTGCGGGCTTCTGCGAGTCCCCGTTTGAGCGACTCGCGGACACTAGGATTCTGAAAAGCCCATAGTTCTCCCCCCAGAATCGCCACCATGGGAACCAAAAGAAGCTCCCCGCTTGCATTCATCAGTATTCGATAGTGACGGTTGCTACATTCAGTCCCAAGGCTAATCCGTCCGCAAGCATCAGCCTGAATATCTTCAATGAGCGAAAAATTCTGATACTCCATCACGTCTCCTCCTCTCTTCATATACTTATTCTAGATAAGTTACCCAATTTGGGCAATAGGGTTATGTCCATTTAGCTCCTCACTATCTAAAGAAAACAGGTTAAACTTGTTCGGGCGAGAGCCTTGACAACAAACCCAGTTTGTAGTCGAAGCTCTCTTCGCTAAATTCTCTCCCCTTTCCTTGTAGGATAGGGTTCAGGGGAGAGGTCAATAATTAAGAACCCAATGTGATCGCACTATTCGGCAACGATCAAGTATAATAATAAATATGAAGACCAAATTATTCATCTACCGTTAACTTAATGAAAGCCAAATGAACTTATTAAAACAATCGGACATTCAAGAAAATCCCACAACACTTTACGAACAAGATCTTCAGTTGTGGATTGAGCAAACTATTCATCAATTACAGAATCGACAGTTTGAACAACTGGATATAGAAAACTTAATTGAGGAGTTAAAAGATTTGGGTAAGTCAGAGAAACGCGCCTTAGAGAGCAACTTAATGGTCCTGTTGATTCACTTACTCAAATTAAAGATACAGCATGATGCTCCTGAGACAATGAAAGCAAGTTGGTATAATTCAGTAGATGAGCATCGTCAGCGCGTTCAAGATGATTTACTTAAGACTCCCTCTCTTAAATCTTATCTCTTAATCTCCATCACACAAGCCTATTCCAGCGCTCGTAAAGTCGCCATCAAACAGGGTAAACGCGCTCAATTTGGTATTCGTATTCCCCAAGAAAGTGAGTATCCCCTCGCTTGTCCTTTCACACCTGAACAGATTCTAAATGAGGACTTTTACGGGTAAAAACGAAAGTAAACATTATCGATAATAAAACCATGAAACCAGAATATGACCTTGCCAACATGAAAAATCGCCCGAATGACCTAACCCCCCTTCCCTGGGAAATAAAGGGGGAATAAAGTTTTTAATACCTAACTACTTATATCTCAATAAATCTCTTGGATAAATCATAGCAAAGTGAACCTTTCATGTACTCTAAATTAAGGAGAAGACGATGGCTAATCTGGATGATGTAGGAAGAGCGAAAGCAGCTGATAAAAACCTGAACGATGCTAACCGAAGCGATGTGCAGGTAAACAAAACAAGACCATATCCTTAACTGTTCTCTCTGATTTAGAGCAGTTAACCCTGTCAGTAACGGATATTTTGCTTGGTTAAATTAAAAATAGCAAATTACCATTAACGTAAGTGTTAATTAAAGAGGTAAATATGGTTCAATTTTTACAAGCAAAAGAATTCACTCTCAGAGATTTAATTAATCATTTTCAACTACAGTTTATAGAAGATGAGCATTTTTTTGGGGAATGGCAGCAAGACCTAGAAGCAATCTCTGAACAAGAAAAAGAATTGTTAGATAAAATCAAAACAGGTTATTTAAACTTATTAAATTATCCTCCCTTTTTAGAAACTTCGGTGAGGATGACGGTTTTAGATCCATTATTATTTATTGGTAACTTTTATCTATTTCCCTTTCAGATTAAAGCAGAAGAGTCTGTTGAAATTATTACAAAAGAGCAAGATTTAATAATTAAAGGAAGGTTAGATACTTTAATTATAAAAGAGCAATTATGGGTAATGATTATTGAATCAAAACGGGTTATTTATTCCGTTGAAGTAGGTTTACCGCAATTATTAGCTTATTTAATTGCCAATCCTCATCCCAACCGTCCTAATTATGGAATGTTGACCAATGGTTCCGAGTTTTTATTTGTTAAATTATTATGGGACGGTAAACCTTTATACGGAACCTCTCGTTTATTTGCTATGAGAAATCCGGGGGATTTATACGAGGTTCTCAAAATCCTTAAACATCTCTGTCAGTCTAGCGAGGGGGTGGAATGAACCACAGAGACACAAAGGACACAAAGATCGATCGCTTCTATGGTAAGTTAAGCTGATCACACAGAACCTAGAAGAGCCTGGATTAGAGGAGATTCGGCTAATCTAAGGATGGGTGGTTAAAAATTTTTTCGGCTTTTCTTGACTATTTCAGCCTGATTTGTCCTGACAAGCTCAAGAATACGAGATTTTTTCTCTAGAATTGCCCGGCCTGAGAGGGGAATGGTAAAGTTAGATAAGAAAATTAAAGATGGTGTGATTAAAGTGAAATTTGCTGCTAGTACCTATTTTTCCCTGCTGCGCCATTGTGCCGTTCCTTTGTTGTCGATCGCCACTTTTACCCCAATTCTCTTAACTTATTTAGCCAAGGAAAAACCAGAAACCCCGCAACCCCAGGCAAATCTAGAGACTGCTGCCTCCCCTGCTCCTATTATCCCATCTCCGATCGCCCCCTTAACCGCGCCGTCACCGAAACTATCCCCCTCTCCCCAATCTTCTGCGATTCCAAAATCAGCACCCTCTCCTCAGTCTTCCCTCTCAGCGCCGAAAAAATTAGCGCCATCGGTTCAAACTTCCCCTAATACTTCCCCCGCTGCTGCGGTTAAACCGGTGACTAGACAACCTTTAGCGGTTCCCGCTAATTATACGCCGCCGGTCCTAGAAATTCGCGTGGCGATTAAAAGGGATGTGGCTAGTGTTTTGATTGGAGTTAACGGGCCAGCGGTGATCACCGATCGCCAAGGTCGTGGTTTAAAAACGATTGCCACTAACGAGGGTTTACCGGTCATTCCAGGTGCCAATGGCTTAAAAATGGGCGATTTATCGCTGCCAGAGGTGATTTTTGTGCAGCCCACCAGTGCCGATGGTTTAGTTTATGTGGATGATGGTTGGTATCGGGGCAAAATCCTCCTTGTTGCTCAAGGCGATCGCTTGTTAGTGGTTAATCATGTTAATTTAGAGGCCTATCTCTATAGTGTGGTGGGGAGTGAAATGCACTCCACTGCGCCAATGCACGCTTTAAAGGCACAAGCGATCGCCGCCCGTTCCTATGCCCTAGTACACATGATCCGCCCCGCTAATGCTTGGTTTCATCTGGGTAATAGCCAACGCTGGCAGGTATATAAAGGCATTCGCTCGGAGTATCAATCGACTCACCAGGCGGTTAATGCCACTGCTGGGCAGATTCTCAGCTATAAAGGGGGTGTAGTCGAGTCTCTTTATGCTGCCACCGATGAAATTGTCGCTTGGGCCCACGGTGGTCGCGGTATGAGTCAAACTGGGGCTTATAAATTAGCGGAAAAAGGCCTAGATTATCAACAAATTCTCGGTAATTATTATCCCGGAGTTGGTTTAGCCCGTCTAGTGCTACAAAATTAGATTGATTGGCTTTCTCGACTGAAAACTCAAATCTGATCACTGATAACTGATCACTGATAACTGAAATGCCGACCATAGCAGATTTCTAGTAACTGTATTACAATAAACTTTCAAAATGCTATAGCAGTAAATCTCTCTATGAATAGCCCCTTTCTCGACTACCTCAACGGTCCCAAGCATCCCGTCCTCGTCTTTGATGGAGCGATGGGAACTTCCCTACAAAGCCAAAATCTGACGGCCGAGGACTTTGGTGGGGCAGAATACGAAGGTTGTAACGAGTATCTTGTCCATACTAAACCTAGCGCCGTAGCGAAAGTCCACGAAGCCTTTTTAGCCGTGGGTGCGGATGTGATTGAAACTGACACCTTCGGGGGAACCTCGATAGTTTTAGCCGAGTATGATTTAGCCGATCAAGCCTATTATCTCAACAAAAGCGCCGCCGAACTGGCCAAAGCTTGCGCGAATAAATACTCTACCCCCGAAAAACCCCGTTTTGTGGCGGGTTCCATGGGGCCGGGGACAAAACTGCCCACTTTGGGTCATATTGACTTTGATACCCTCAAAAATGCCTATGTGGAACAGGTAGAGGGTCTGTATGATGGCGGAGCAGATTTATTATTAGTAGAAACCTGTCAGGATGTCCTGCAAATTAAAGCGGCTTTAAATGCTATTGAAGAAGTATTTCAGAAAAAGGGTCAACGATTGCCCCTAATGGTTTCGGTGACGATGGAAACCATGGGAACGATGTTAGTAGGAACGGAAATTAACGCCGTTGTCTCTATTTTACAACCCTATAAAATTGATATTTTGGGACTTAACTGCGCCACTGGTCCAGATTTAATGAAACCCCATATTAAATATCTCTCGGAAAATTCCCCTTTTATTGTTTCTTGTATTCCTAATGCTGGTTTACCGGAAAATGTCGGCGGTCAAGCGCATTATCGCCTCACTCCCGTAGAATTAAAAATGGCTTTAATGCACTTTATTGAAGATTTGGGAGTACAAATTATCGGCGGTTGTTGTGGTACTCGTCCCGACCATATTCAAGCTTTAGCGGAACTAAGTCAGGGTTTAACTCCGAAATCTCGTCATTATCATTATGAACCCTCCGCCGCTTCTATCTACAGTACCCAACCCTATATTCAAGATAATTCTTTCCTGATTGTCGGGGAAAAATTAAACGCCAGTGGTTCTAAAAAATGTCGGGAACTGCTCAATGTTGAAGACTGGGATAGTTTAGTATCGATGGCGAAAGCGCAGGTAAAAGAAGGAGCGCATATTCTCGATGTCAACGTCGATTATGTGGGCCGGGATGGGGTGCGCGATATGCACCAATTAGCCTCTCGTTTAGTTAATAATGTCACCCTACCTTTAATGTTAGATTCCACCGAATGGGAAAAAATGGAAGCGGGGTTAAAAGTAGCGGGGGGTAAATGTATCCTCAACTCTACTAACTACGAAGACGGGGAATCGCGTTTTTATCAAGTCTTGGATTTAGCGAAAAAATACGGCGCGGGGGTAGTAATTGGAACCATTGATGAAGAAGGAATGGGACGCACTGCCGAGAAAAAATTCCAGATAGCTAAACGGGCCTATTATGCGGCGATAGAATACGGAATTCCTCCCTACGAAATCTTTTTTGATCCTCTAGCTTTACCGATTTCTACCGGTATCGAAGAAGACCGAGAAAATGGCAAGGCTACTATCGAAGCAATGCGTCGAATTCGCCAAGAATTGCCAGAATGTCACATTCTTTTAGGTGTATCTAATATCTCCTTTGGCTTGAATCCGGCAGCGCGTCAGGTATTAAATTCCGTCTTCCTCAACGAAGCGATGCAGGTGGGGATGGATGGGGCAATCGTCAGCGCCAATAAGATTCTTCCTCTGGCAAAAATTGAACCAGAATATCAGCAAATTTGTCGGGATTTAATCTATGATAATCGTCGTTTTGATGGCGATATATGTGTTTATGATCCCCTGACCAAATTAACCGAATTATTTGCGGGGAAAACTACTAAAAAAGACCCCTCTAGTAATGCTAATTTACCCGTGGAGGAACGCTTAAAACAGCATATTATTGATGGGGAAAGATTGGGACTGGAAGAGGCTTTAAAGCAAGCTTTACAGGACTATCCACCCCTAGATATTATTAATATTTTCCTCCTGGATGGGATGAAGGTAGTGGGTGAGTTATTTGGTTCGGGACAAATGCAGTTACCTTTTGTTCTCCAATCGGCCCAAACTATGAAAGCAGCCGTTGCCTTTTTAGAACCCTTTATGGAGAAAAAAGAGGGGGATAATAATGCCAAAGGGACTTTTATTATCGCAACAGTTAAAGGGGATGTTCACGATATAGGTAAAAACCTAGTTGATATTATCTTGACCAATAACGGCTATAGGGTGATTAATTTGGGCATTAAACAACCCGTAGAAAATATCATCGAAGCCTACAAAGAACATAAGGCCGATTGTATCGCCATGAGCGGTTTATTGGTGAAATCGACGGCTTTTATGAAGGAAAATCTAGAGGTTTTTAATGAAAAAGGAATCACCGTTCCTGTTATTCTTGGTGGGGCAGCTTTAACTCCCAAATTTGTCCATGATGACTGTCAAAAAACCTACAAGGGACAGGTTATCTATGGAAAAGATGCCTTCTCTGACCTGCATTTTATGGATAAATTAATGCCCGCTAAAGCTGGCGGTCAATGGGATGATAGTAAAGGCTTTTTAGGTAAGTTTGCCGAGGCAGAAAAAACCCCGGTTGTTGCCGAAGAATTAAAGGTTAATCCCGATACTATTTTTACCGATGGCAGCATCAACCAAGAATTAGTTATTGATACCCGTCGGTCCGAAGCGGTGGCAGTTGATATTTCCCGACCAACACCGCCCTTCTGGGGTACTAAAATATTAACAGCCGCAGAAATTCCCATCGAGGAGGTTTTCTGGTATTTGGACCTACAAGCTTTATTTGTCGGTCAATGGCAATTCCGCAAACCCAAAAGCCAATCAAAGCCAGAATACGACCAGTTTTTACAGGAAAAAGTTCATCCAATTCTGACAGCATGGAAAGAGAAAATTGTCAAGGAAAATTTACTAAACCCCACATTAATTTATGGTTATTTTCCCTGTCAATCCTCTGGTAATTCCCTGTTAATTTACGATCCTGAATCGATACAAGCAGGCGAAAAACCCGAAAATCTGCAACCGATCGCCATTTTTGAGTTTCCTCGCCAGAAATCCGGTCGTCGTCTCTGTATTGCTGACTTTTTCGCCCCGCAGGAATCCGGTATTATCGATGTTTTTCCGATGCAAGCGGTGACAGTGGGGGAAATCGCCACGGAATACGCTAAATCTCTCTTTGATGCCAACGAATATACCGAATACCTCTATTATCACGGCATGGCTGTCCAAACCGCCGAAGCCATGGCCGAATGGACTCACACCCGCATCCGTCGCGAGTTAGGTTTTGCAGAGTTCGATCCCGATAATATCCGCGATATACTACAACAGCGTTACCAGGGTTCTCGCTATAGTTTCGGCTATCCCGCTTGTCCCAATATTCAGGACCAATACAAGCAACTAGATCTGTTAGGATGCGATCGCATTGGGATGTATATGGACGAAAGCGAACAATTGTACCCAGAACAATCCACCACCGCTATTATTACCTATCACCCCACCGCTAAATACTTTAGTACCTAATCAGTGACCAGTTATCAGTGATCAGATTTGAGTTTTCATTTCAATTATCGACTTAGATCTATAATATGCCAGCAATTTTTTTGATTATTAACCACATGACAAAGTGGCCACTGCTGTGGTATTAATTTAGGATAGGAAGTTTTCGGGAGTCAGTCGTCGGTCGTTCATACCAAATTAGCCTACACTTCATCTTGATAAGAAAGGCTAGATTTTTTGCAGCTTCTTAGGGAAATTATGACCACTAATCCTCTTAACTCGCTCATTTTAGAGCAGATTAGTCATATCTGTGAGCAATACTCGATCGAAAGTCGTATTCTCGAAGATTTTGCCGATTTTGTCATCAAAAACCACCGTAAAAAGTCTCCTAAACCATCGTTAACTAAATCAAAAACTACAGCCACCACCACCACAGGCTCAAAAGTTAAACCTTTAACTCTAACGCAACTTAAACAGGCAGTTTATGCCTATTTTGAGGTTAGCAATACCACAGAATTAAAAAAATCGAGTATGTTTCAAATGGCTACTAGAGCCTTTGATAACATCAATTTATCTCAGCGAGAAAGTTGGGAGGTTATCTACAGGAAATATATCGGTATTCTTCCCGAAGAAGATTACGAACAGGGGAAAGATTGTATCAACGGTATCAATATTTTTAAATATTTTCGTCCCTATCGTGTTTTCGATCTTGATCCAAATACTGCCAGCAAGGAAGACATTAAAAATGCCTATTATCGTCTTTCTAAAATCTATCATCCTGATAACCAAGAAACAGGAAACTCTCACATCTTTGATCGTTTGACTGTGATGTATAAATCTATCACCACGGAGATAAAATAATCATGCCTCAGAAAGCAAATACCTTCCTGATCCGGGATACCGAATTAGCTCAATGGTTTTCTATTACTCTTGAAAAACTAGAAAAAATTGTTGATATTTTTGATGCTGATCCTAATGATGATTGGGATTTAGTTGAAGGTGTCGATTATCAATTTGTCAATAAAAAAGATAAAGTTAGAGTGTTTTCTTTTGAAGGTGCTTTAAAAATTGCTTCCTATATCGAGAAGAATGAAAAGCGAGGAATTATATACAGATTTAGAGAATTTTTTACTAAGCACGATCAAAAAATTCGTCGCTCCTTAGCACGAAAATTAATTTTTGCTGAACTCACTGACTCCGGCGAAATTCAAGTTTATAAAGGACGGCCTATGATTCATAAACAGAGTTTGCGGCGAATTTTAAAAACTAATGGAACCAAGCTAAATAAAACCGTGAATCATCTTCAGCAAAGAACTGATAAACCTCTAGAATTAGGAGTAGATTTTTACGAAGATGAAAAAAGAGAGTTTTGGTTCTCTGAAAGTGGAATAGTGATGATTTCTAAATCCATGAGTGAAACTTTGACGAATAAATCGCGCCAAGAAATGTGTAAAATGATTGCAATGGAGTTTCCTCTTGCCTTTAAAGAAATTCAGGAAAATCTAGATGACGATACCAAACAAAAAATCGAGATTGAAAAGGCTAAAAAACGAGCTAAAACTAGAGATAAAAACACTTGTCAGGTGACAGGGCAAAAACCGGATAGAAATAATAAATTTAATCTCGCTGTCCATCATCTTTACTCTGCCCAGAAATATCCCCATCTAGCGACATTAGATCTGAATTTGGTGACTATTAAAGAAGAAATTCACCAAGAATTCCACGGTAATTTAGGGGGATTTCATCAACCTTGTACCATCGAGGATTTTATCGAATTCTTGCACGTTTACTATCCCGAACATCATGGTAATTTAGCCTTAAAACTTCAGAAAAATAAGAAAAAACTGGAAAAATTAGCTAAATAATCACTCAATTTCGGGGGGTGAATAGCTCCAAAGTGATTATCGATTTTTTTAGGGAAAGAACGACCAAATTTCATCATGAGCGATAATTAATTTATCGAAAGTTTGGGTTAAAACTCCTATCTCACGAGGAACAGCCGCATCTAAATCATTGGCAACTATTGTCAACTCCGCCCATAGTATATATGATAGTTGAACTCTAATTTAGGATCTAGCTGGGTCTAGAGAGGATAATATGGATAAGATCAAGGTAGGATTGTTGTTTGGTGGTCGATCGGGAGAACACGAGGTATCTATCAATTCGGCTCGATCGATCCTGCAAGCTTTTAATTACCCCGAAAATCTTGACAAATACGCCGTTATCCCCTTCTATATCGATAAAAATGGCTGTTGGCATTCGGCAGCAACTGCTAGACAAATTTTAACCTCTGGGCAACCCCTAGCTATTGAGAGTGATATAAAAGTCAATATCTGGCAATTTCCTCCAGAAGTGAGCGAAATTGAGGTCTGGTTTCCAATTCTCCACGGACCGAATGGAGAAGATGGCACTTTACAAGGATTACTCACTCTCATGCGGGTTGCTTTTGTGGGTAGTGGGGTACTGGGTTCATGCCTAGGCATGGATAAAATTGCCATGAAAACTGCTTTTGCAGCCGCTGGATTACCCCAAGTTAAGTATAAGGCCATAACCCGCTCGCAAGTGTGGTCAAATGCCTGTGTTTTTCCGCAATTGTGCGATCAAATCGCCGAGGAAATAGGTTATCCTTGTTTTATTAAACCGGCTAATTTAGGTTCTTCGGTGGGTATTAGTAAAGCACGCAACCGGCAAGAATTAGAGGCTGCTTTAGATAGTGCTGCTAGTTATGATCGACGGATTATTGTTGAAGCAGGAGTAACCGCAAGGGAGATCGAATGTGCAGTTTTAGGTAATGATAATCCCCAAGCTTCTTTGGTGGGAGAAATTACTTTTGATAGTGATTTTTATGACTATGAAACTAAATATACTGACGGGCGATCGAGTATGGTGATTCCCGCAAATATTCCCGATAAAATTGCTAATCAAGTGCGAGAAATGGCTGTAGAAGCATTTAAAGCTGTGGATGCTGCGGGATTGTCGCGGGTGGATTTTTTCTATGTGGAGAAGACTGGGGAAGTGTTGATCAATGAAATTAATACTCTGCCGGGGTTTACTAATTTTAGTATGTATCCCCAACTCTGGAAAGCCACCGGTTTAGAGTTTGATAAATTGGTCGATAAGTTGGTACAATTAGCCTTAGAAAGACAGGAAAAATAAGGTTAAATTACCAACATTTCTAGGATAGGAATTACCTATTAAATAGAAGATAAATTTTGTCTTTGATCCCCCCTTGATCCCCCCTTAATAAGGGGGGAAACTGACAATTTTTAACACCTAACTACTTAGAGATATTGATCAATCAGATAGTTTCAGGATCAATGCCCAATTCTCGTAATTTTTGGGCTAATCTTTCCTTCTCCAAGATAGCTTGTTCTTTTTCAAGGATAGCCTGTTCCTTCGCTTGTCGTTCCTGTTCCCTTTCTAAAAAAATCTGTTCCTTTGCTTGTCTTTGCTCTAATTCAGCTTCTTGGGGAGTGGGAACCAATTGACCATCGGTGGTAAAATAACGCAGTTTACGGTCAAATATGCCTAAATATAGTTCTAACTGTTCACTCCATAGATAACCCTGGTCATTAGCAGCAATAGCCTGATATTGTCCCGCAATTAGTCTAAATCCTTGCAATTCTAAGGTATTAGGATCAAACCAAAAATAATTAGGAGTGCGAAAGGTATTTTGATAGAGATTTTTCTTTTTATTGCGATCAATATTAGCAGTGGATGGGGAGAGAATTTCCACGATCACATTGGGATATTTACCCCCTTCTCCCCAAACCACCCAACTTTTGCGGGGACGTTTTTCTGTATCTAAAACCACAAAAAAATCAGGACCACAAAAATCACGTTTTTTTAGTTGTTCTTCGTTATAGTAGATGGTAAGATTGCCCGAAGCGTAGTAATTAGTTCTTTGTTGCCATAACCTTTCTAAACAACCGATCAGAATTGTAATTTGTTGTAGATGTAGATCACTTTCCAAGGGTGGTTCATCACTCCATAAATCGGTGGGGGGACAGGTAACTTCCGGTAAAATGTCGAGAGTTGTCATAGTTTTTCCCCGTTACACTAGCTTTGTTTAATTATAACTGTTACGCTCTTTTCTGGTCATAGAAAACTAATTTTTTGCTGAATCACGAGTAAAACTGTAGATAATTTGGGTAGCTAATTGTGGTAATTGTGAGAAATCTTCATCGGACATTTTTTGACGATCGAGTTTCATTTGTAATCCCGTCATCGAATCGTCTCCGTCGGAAATTAAAAATTCTAAGCGTTCAATTTCCGACCAATCTTTAATGTCATTTAATATCTTGTCAATAACCAGAAGATAAGGATGGGAAGGATTTTTATACCAATTACTGCTGACACCCTGACGAATATCTAAACCTAAATGTACGATCAAAGGGGCGCGATCAAAAAGGGCATTGGCTACCGGTCGGGTTTCTTCTTGGAGAGATAATTGATTAGCGCGACTTAACTGCCGTAATTTCTCTAATTGATGATATCTTTGCGAAATTGACGGCGGATTTTCCCCCCAACTGAGAGCGATGGTGACTAGATAGGTTTGTAGGAATAGATGTCCTAACTTTTCCGCTTTTGTGGCTAGATAATTGGAATTATAATCATTAGCCTCGATCAGCAAAGGTACTCGCTCGACTATTTCCAAACCGTAGCCTTTTAACCCGGCAATTTTACGCGGATTATTGGTAATTAAACGAATATTTCTCACCCCCAAATCGTTAAGCATTTGCGCTCCCATGCCGTAATCGCGCAAATCGGCGGGAAATCCTAACCTTTCGTTGGCTTCCACCGTATCTAATCCTATATCCTGTAAAGAATAGGCTTTTAGCTTATTAATTAAACCAATTCCCCGGCCTTCCTGTCGCAGGTAAACCACCACCCCTAAACCGTTGTTTTCAATCATTTTTAAGGCACTTTGTAACTGTTGCCGACAATCGCAACGCAAGGATCCCAAAGCATCCCCAGTCAGGCATTCTGAGTGCATTCGTACCATTACAGGTTGATCATCAAAGAGAGCGGGATCGCCTTTCACAATAGCGATATGTTCGGTTTGATCTAATAAATTTCGGTAGGCATAAAGCTGAAAAGTGCCGAATTGACTGGGAAAATCACAGACTGTTTCCCGATGGACAAAGCGATCGTGTTTTAAGCGATAACTGATCAGATCGGCAATGCTGATTAACTTTAAATTATGTTGACGAGCGTATTCAAATAGTTGCGGTAAACGGGCCATGGAACCGTCGGGATTTTGGATCTCACAGATAACTCCCGCCGGATACAACCCGGCTAATCGAGCTAGATCCACGGCTGCCTCCGTATGACCGGCGCGTTTTAAGACTCCACCGGCTTTAGCACGAATCGGGAAGACATGACCGGGACGGGTGAGATCGTCGGGACGAGTGACTGGATTAATGGCAACTTGTACGGTTTTCGCCCGATCTTCTGCTGAAATGCCAGTTTTAACCCCTAAGTGGGGAGCAGCATCGATGCTAACAGTAAAAGCGGTTTGATTGCTATCGGTGTTTTTTGTCACCATCAAGGGTAATTCGAGAGCATCAAGACGCTCTCCCGTCATTGCCAGACAGATTAAACCGCGAGCTTGCACTGCCATGAAGTTAATCAGATCGGGGGTGGCAAATTGGGCCGCACAGATTAGATCTCCTTCATTTTCGCGATTCTCATCATCAACTACTACAATAGCCCGTCCGGCTTTGATTTCCGCTAAGGCAGTATCGATAGAGTCAAAAGCGATCGAAGTGACAGTCACAGGCATTAAAACGATAGAACTATTTTCATTCTACAGGTTTGCTCGATCTGCTGAGGTTCAATTTCTGTCAGTTCCCTAGAAAGAAGTCTCCCGGTGAACCTGACGGCTGCCCGGGAGACTTTTAGTTATCTTAAGCTAGAAAATTAGTTCAAACTAGCGGGGGTGATGCTGGCAACTTTGCCACCGAGACGGTTGATCTGTTGCAGGGTGTTATTTAACTGTTCAAAGGGGACGATAATCGCTTTGCTACTGCGACGGACACGGGGATAACCCGGTTTGCTAATAGCGGCAATTTCCACGCGATAGAGCTTACCCACATCACCATAGGCCACACTACCACCCAGAGCTTTACTGGGGGTGTTGCGTTGAGCAGAAGGACGATAGGCCCAACCATCGCTGCCACCGGAGGGACCGACTACTGCCGAAGCACCGTTTTGAGCTAATTCCACCGCTAAACGGGAGGTTTTGCCGGCAATCTGAGAGCGATCGCTGTTGGCATAACCGCGATAGAGTTGGAACATCCGGGTAAATCCCACGGTTTTTTGACCGGGTTGGCTGGCGAAACCACGATAGTAGGGAACGATGCTATCGCCGAAGTTTTCGGTATATTCGGCGGAATCGATGTAGGAGTCGATATCGGCCTCGAATCCTTTGTTTTCGTAGAGATCGAGGTGATAGACCACTTCCGACTCATCGTAGGGAGCGCGACCTAAAAGATGTTTGATATTAAGTTCGATGACGCGGGTTTGGAAGTTACCGTAGAAGAATTTGTTCTTATACAGTTCCGATTTGGCCACGGCGCGGACGAATTCCCGCACGGTGATCGAACCGTTGCAGAGTAAGGATTCGGCACTGGTAAGGCGCTCGGAACGCATGATATAGTCATTGCCTAGCACCTGACGATAGACAGCGCGAATAACTGCCTGTGCGTCGTCACGGGACCAATCGGGACGTAATTCCACGGGAGCAACCTCGCTAAAAGCGGTTGTCCCTAAACGGGAAGCTGAGGTAGTAATTGCCACTAAAGTTCTCCTACAAAAAAATGATCATTTTCTGACCCCTCAAAACTAGGGGAGGATCAGTTCGATTACCTGGCCGCCTTGACGATGGATATAACAAGGTCTGGAAGAACAGGTGATTGCTAACCCTTTTGCTAACAACCTCCTGTCTTTCCAGACCAGCAGTTTTTTCGATTGGACTAGCTGAGAGCGTTGATAGCGTAGTCGATATAGGAGTTGGCTTCTACCGCAGGGTCGCCACTTAAACCATGGTTGGCTTTGATATATTTGAGAGCTTCGATGTACCAGCTAGGAGACAGGTCGAAGGTGCGGTTGATTTCGTCGATACCAGCGATGAGGTACTCGTCCATCGGACCGGTTCCACCAGCAACTAAGCAGTAGGTCACCATGCGGAGGTAGTAACCGATGTCACGAGCGCATTTTTCTTTACCGCGTTGATCCGCCGCAAAGTTAGCCCCTTGCATTTGGGTGGTGTAGGGGTACTTGTTGTACACGGCTTGAGCAGCGCCAGAGATCAAAGAACTGGCTTTTTCGGTCAACACTTTAGCGGCGCTGAGGCCAGCAGAAGCTTGACGAAAACGACCGAAAGCAGTTTGGATTTCGGTGCTGCTTAAGAAACGACCTTGAGAATCAGCGGCTGCTACGGCTTCGGTAAGGGGGGTTTTCATTGTTTGGTATCTCCCAATAATCTTGCAATAAGTTTCCTACGGTTTAATTGAGACTAGCCCCAGGGACTAGGCGACAGCAGCGGCGGCGCGGTCGAAGTAGCTGGCAATTTCAGACATTAAAGCACTGCAATCGCCGGGGGTGATACCGTTGCGATCGTTAGCAATGGATAAAGCAGCTTCTTTCATTTTGCTTACGCCAGCAGCTACGGAAGCTCCTGGTACTCCTAAAGCTACATAGGTTTCGCGCAGACCATTTAAGCAACGATCGTCGAGAACACTGCCGTCGCCAGAGAAGGTAGCGTAGGTAACATAACGCAAGATGATTTCCATGTCCCGTAAGCAAGCGGCCATACGACGGCTGGTGTAGGCATTACCACCGGGGGTGATCAGTTGGGGCTGTTCAGCGAACAGGCTACGAGCGGCGTTGGCAACGATGGTGGAAGCGTTACTGGTGATCCGGTTAACAGAGTCCATCCGTTTGTTGCTGTCGGCAACCATGGCGCTGAGAGCGTCTAGTTGGGAAGAGCTTAAATATTCGCCGCGAGCATCAGCTTGGGATACTACCCGGGTGAATGCGTCAAACATTGTGACAATCTCCTAAATTTAAATGGGATTTGCTTGCAATTAAAATTTTCCCTCTTAAGGGATTTCACGGTGAGTCTGGACGAGCCTTGACCGTGATTGTTGCGATTTACTTTAAGAAACCTGAAAAAACTTCACTGCTCTCTCATAAATCACCTAAGGAGGTTAAACAAGTATCCAGCTTAACTTTTGTCTGTTATCTTGGCCCCTCAAGTTAAATTTATACACTGCTGTCGAAACTTTGTTTGTTACAAATTATTAAGTTTTTTGCTGTCTTTTTGTAACGGTCACTTAACAATGACCCGATCGAGTTGGTCATCAATTCCTGACATGGCTCAAAGCCTCTCACCGTCAGGAAATCAGAGACAGCAAGGCTTTAAGGGTATAAAGGGCAGCAAGATAGAAAATTTAAGCTTTTTTTTATATTTTCCCGCTTTCCCTTCCCCTATTGCCCAAGGATTGCCCTTTCCGGCGCTCAAATTATGATGAAGTTTTGTAAAGAAGGGTGTGGGGTGTGGGGAGAACAAAGCTGTCTCCTGTCTCCTGCCTCCTGCCTCCTGTGGCTCCTGAAGTTAAACTAGAAACCAGTGATCAAAAAAACTAGCCGTCCGAACCCGATGATTTCCTCCTTTCCTGTCCCCAATAGCTTAAATTGCCCTCAAATTCGCCTTGCTATTCGTTCTCTACAGCCGCAATTAGTCCACTGGCGCCGACAAATACACCAAAAACCAGAACTAGGCTTTCAAGAACATCTCACCGCCTCCTTAATCAGTCAAACCCTGACTAAATACGGAATTGACCATCAAACCGGTATCGCCGGCACCGGAATTGTCGCCACCATCGCAGGCAGTCAACCGGGGCCAGTTTTAGCCCTGCGGGCCGATATGGATGCACTACCGATCGCCGAAGAAAACCAAGTCCCCTATCGTTCCCAACATCCGGGCCAAATGCACGCCTGTGGTCACGATGGTCACACAGCCATCGCCCTCGGTACAGCAGTTTACCTAGCACAAAACTGTCACGATGTCAAGGGGATCGTAAAAATTATTTTCCAACCCGCCGAAGAGGGGCCGGGGGGGGCGAAACCGATGATCGAAGCGGGAGTGCTGAAAAATCCCGACGTGGAGGGAATTATCGGGCTACACCTCTGGAATAATCTGCCTTTAGGGACAGTGGGCGTAAAAAATGGGGCCTTAATGGCGGCGGTGGAATGTTTCGATCTCCAGATTCAAGGCCGGGGCGGCCACGGGGCAATTCCCCATCAAACCGTCGATTCACTACTGGTGGCGGCCCAAATCGTCAACGCCTTGCAAACCATCGTCGCCCGCAACCTTAACCCCCTCGATGCCGCCGTGGTGACTGTGGGTAAATTAGCGGCGGGAAGCGCTAGAAACGTGATCGCCGATAGTGCTAATCTCAGTGGGACGGTGCGCTATTTCAATCCCCAGTTAGGGGGCTATTTCCGACAACGGATGGAAGAAATTATCGCTGGCATCTGTCAAAGTCACGGGGCCAGTTATCAATTCGATTACTGGCAATTGTATCCCCCGGTAATCAATCATGATCGGATGGCGGAATTAGTGCGCTCCATCGCCGCACAAGTGGTGGAAACCCCAGCCGGAATCATTCCCGAATGTCAAACCATGGGAGGGGAAGATATGTCCTTCTTTTTACAGGAAGTACCGGGCTGTTATTTCTTCTTGGGATCCGCCAATCCCGAATTAGGATTAGCCTATCCCCACCATCATCCCCGTTTTGATTTTGATGAATCGGTGTTAACCATGGGAGTCGAGATTTTTGTCCGTTGTGTCGAAAAATTCTGTAGTTCTAAGACTTTCTAGCAATCCGTTCAAGGTGAACAGTTTTTGTCAAACCCGAAACCGCTAAACTGGTCACTGAATCAGACAGGTAAAAAACGCATGAATAATAATATCCAGGAAAACGATGCCCAACGGGTGAAAATCCTCAGCGAAGCCCTACCCTATATACAAGAATTTCGCGGTCGTACTGTAGTGGTTAAATACGGTGGTGCGGCCATGAATAACAGCGATATCAAAGACACGGTCATGCGAGATATCGTTTTTCTCTCCTGTGTAGGGGTTCGTCCCGTGATTGTCCACGGCGGCGGTCCTGAAATCAATAGTTGGCTGGATAAATTGGGCATTGAACCCCAATTTAAAGACGGTTTACGCGTCACCGATGCCGCCACCATGGATGTGGTAGAAATGGTGCTGGTGGGGCGCGTCAATAAAGAAATTGTGGCCCTGATCAATCAAGCCGGCGGTAAAGCGGTAGGATTATGCGGTAAGGATGGTAGTCTGATCACTGCTCGTCCCGTGGGTAAAGAGGGTATTGGTTTTGTGGGAGAAGTGAGCAGTGTCGATACTAGCGTCGTCGAATCCTTGGTCAATAGTGGCTATATTCCCGTGATTTCCAGTGTGGCCGCCGATGAAACCGGCCAAGCTCATAATATCAATGCCGATACGGTAGCCGGAGAAATAGCGGCGGCTTTAGGGGCGGCTAAACTGATTTTGATGACCGATACAGCCGGAATTTTAGAGAATTACAA
Organism: Microcystis sp. CS-574; assembly: GCF_028329095.1. Taxonomy (NCBI): domain Bacteria; kingdom Bacillati; phylum Cyanobacteriota; class Cyanophyceae; order Chroococcales; family Microcystaceae; genus Microcystis; species Microcystis sp. CS-574. The sequence goes on along the minus strand of NZ_JAQMSY010000249.1, from coordinate 24,470 downwards.
GGATCCTTCCACTTTATTGGCTAAATTGGATATCCAACAGGCCCGGGAGTTGATTCAAAAAGGCATCGTTGCCGGCGGGATGATTCCCAAAGTTGGCTGCTGTGTGCGATCGCTGGCTCAGGGAGTTCAGGCCGCTCATATTATCGATGGTCGTCTTCCCCACGCCCTTTTACTGGAAATTTTCACCGATCGAGGCATCGGTTCCATGATTGTGGCCTCCGGTTATACTAATCTATAGTAGTAATTACCGTACTTTTGGTTAAAAAGACTTGCCTAAAACCACAGATATGGTGTAAAAGTAAGTTAATAAACGCGCTTCTCGCTCCTTTGTAATGGCAAAAGTCTTAGTCTTGAGTTAGTTTAGTCGGGAAGCGCAAAATCTGAAGTATTCATAGCAATTGAATTTATGACCAAACAAGCTGTAGCTCACCCGATGGTGAAGTTTCAACGCAAGGCTAGCAAGTGGATAGATGCAAAAGTAGTCAAACCTAGCGATAGTATCTGGAAACTGGCTCTTTTATACGGAGATGAGTGGGGATACTGGAAGCAAGAGCTGCTCGATTTCGGTTTCTCCATGCAAGACCCTCTCAGCGAAGTGGTAGCGGTAGAAGCTTGGGACGAGGAATAAGCGACCATCGACTCAAAAGCAGCTTTCTACCAAGATTATCGCCATGGGATCGACTCCGATTATCCTTTCCGCTCTGGTTATCTTATCCTTAAGCGCGAGTTGTTCTCCCAGGACCGAAACCCAACCACCGCCACCAGCGGCCCGTACTACTACCGTCAACGTCACCACCGCTAAACTGGCAACCATCGGACGCAATCTCGATTACACGGGAACTACCCGACCTTTGAAAGTGGTTTCTCTGCGATCGCAAGCCACCGGTCAGTTACTTAATCTCGTCGTCGATGTGGGAGATGAGGTGCAATTAGGACAAATCCTCGCTCATGTTGATGATCGTCTCCTTGCCACCGTTGTCCGGCAAGAAAAATCCGCCCTGTCGGCCCTAGAAGCGGAATTAGCCCGGGCGAGAATTGAAGTCAGTAACGCTGAAATTGAAGTGGAGCGCCTACAACTACAATACCAACAGGCCAAAAATGATGGCGAGCGCCTGCAAAAATTAGCCCTAGAAGGAGCGATTCCCCTGCAACAGGGCGAAACAGCCCAAACCACGGCGGCAGTGGCTTTAAAAGCCGTTAATAGCGCGAGATCGAGAATTAAAGTCGAGGAACAGGTGGTGGCGGCAATTATCGGCAGAATTGCCGCCCAAAAATCGGTCATCGCTCAGGAACAACAACGTCAGGCCTACGCTATTCTTAAATCACCGGCGACGGGGATAGTTATCGAAAAACTAAAAGAGCCGGGGGATTTAGTCAGTATCGGCGATGAAGTCCTCAAAATTGGTGATTTTCAACAGGTCAAGGTAGTAGTATTATTATCGGAATTGGATTTAAAAACGATTAATTTAGGACAAACGGTTAATGTCAGCCTTGATGCTTTCGGTGAGAGAAATTTTTCCGGTCGCATCAACAGGATTTTTCCCCTCAGCCAAGGCACGGCCCGGCGGATTCCCGTGGAGATTACTCTACCCAATGGGGATGGTTTAATTAAAGGGGGATTATTGGCCCGGGTGCGGTTTAATAATAATTCTGCCCCTCAGGTGATTGTCCCCGAAACAGCAATTGTCAGTCAGGGGGAATCCCCAGCCATTTTCGTCCTTTCCGAGTCTAACTCGCAAGTGCAAAAACGTCCCGTTCGTCTCGGTCAAGCGCTTGACGGTCAAGTAGAAATTATCACCGGACTTGAACCGGGGGAGCGTTTCGTCGTTAATAGTAGTAAACCTTTGCAAAATGGCGAAAAAGTCCGGGTCAGTATCCTGAGTAATCCTTGATTAGTTGGGGATTGCTAAGTAGTTAGGTGTTAAAAACTGTCAGATTACCCCCCTTATCAAGGGGGGACTAAGGGGGGATCAAACCCCCCAGGTAATTGACCACTCCTAAACCAATACACTTGTACTATAGCTTGCCTAAAAAAATTCCAGAAAAGGGAATGAGGGAAAAAAGGGAAAAAAAGAGAAAAAGGATTACAGGGTCCTCCCAGCACCGCACACCACCCGAAAACCGATGTAGTAGTAGCTGCTGTCGCGGCGGAGTTTGAAGGTGCGGTAAGCAGAACGGCAGTTACGAGGATCGTAGTACCAAGAACCGCCCCGCAATACAGAAGCTCGGTTATACGTCAAGAGTTTATTTATACTATTTAATAAGTTTTGATAACGATTATCAATGTTTTTTTTGTCCCAAACGCTCCCGTCTGTGGGCGGTGCGCCTTGATAATCTTTGTACCACGGATCTAAACACCACTCCCAAACATTCCCGTGCATATCGTACAGCCCGAAGGCGTTGGGGTGATAGGAGCGGACGGGGGTGGTTTTCTGTGGGGATTTTTTCGGCTTTTCTTGTTGATAGACTATTGAACTATCGTAATTCGCCAGTTCTCCCGTGATCGTCTCGCCAAAGTGGAAGGGGGTGGTTGTTCCCGCTCTACAAGCGTATTCCCACTCGGCCTCGCTCGGTAAACGGTAATTTTTTCCCGTGTGACGGGACAGACGGGCGCAGAATTCGATCGCATCGTACCAACTCACGCGCTCGACGGGGTTATTATCACTTTCCTTAAACTCCGCAGGTTCTGGATCGAGGTCTTTTCCTTCCCTCGGTAGGTGGGCCACGAACCGCCATTGCGCCCGTGTAATCGGAGTCTGGCTCAGGTAGAAAGCACTGACGCTCACGGGGTGTTGGGGTTTTTCAAACTTGTAATCGCCCTTTTCTCCCGGTGAACCCATCAGGAATTCGCCCCCCGGGATAGCAACCATAGTCAGGGGTTCGATGCCCTCCCCTAGGGGTTCTTGGTAGTAGTAGGCCTCCCGGGATTCTCTTTTGGTAATTATTCCCCGTTTATTGACGTATAGGGTCTTGAAGGGGAATTTTAGGAGTTTTTCCGGGGTCAAGATTTCCTGTTTTCGCTGCCTCACTCTCTCCTCGATGTCTTGGGCGATATCGGCGTACTCTCCCCCCCAAGTGCGGAGAACAGCCGCGTCCACCTCAGCGAAATAGAGAGAGCGATCGCTGACTGCATCCTCTAGAGAACCCTGTGGATTGGGGATTAGAGCCGAAAAATCGCGAAATTCACCGTAATGGTCGCGAATATAATCGCCGATGCCGCGCCAAATATCGATCGTGCGTCTAGCGGCACTATCTGCCAACAGTAGCTGACGAATGCCGGGGTAAAAATCGTACCAAGCATCCGGAACCGTCGCTCCCTCCGGACTAAAGGTAGATTTTTCGACCAGTCCGCTAAAAAAGACCTCCGCTAGATGCCAATGTTTACTATCGGGTAAAAATCGCCGCTGTGCCAATCGCATCACTGGAGGAATCAGGGGAACGGCCGCCAGCACTTTGGCCAGTTCTCGGGCCAAAGGACTGGCATCGATTAAAAAGCCTCTCAATAACTCTTCCGGGGATTCCGCTTCCGGAGCAGCTGCCTCTTCTTCTCCGGTTTCACCCATATTCACCCCCGCAGTGGTTGCTCCCATTAAAACCCCCTGAATGGAATTACCACCGCTCCCAGCGATAAATTTCGCCCAGGTTGCAAAGTGAGCAGGGGATAGATTGAAAATGGGGAACCGATAGAGAATCTGCTTCGTGCGGAGTCTTTCCCCCACTTGCAGTATTGCATTGGCAGAAGCGGGACCCGGTGCGATCAAAGGCCGGAGGATCGCCCCCTCTAAAGCGGTTCGTTGCCATAGCTCCTGCGGGAAAATGTGAGCAATGGTGACGGGGTGTTCTTTGCCCAGATCCGCTAGGGTGGCAAAGGCAGACCTCGATCGCCAAGCTTTCCCCAAAGTATCGGTTAGGACAATAAAAAGTCGGTTTCCAGAGGGTGCAACCAGACTGCGAGGGTTCCGTTCGATTTGCCCCGCACCGGAAAGCAAACGAGCTTCATTTTCACCCGTCTCGAACCACCAAACCCGCACATCCCTAAAAAAGCCTTGCCAACGGAAGAGAGTGGTCATTCCCCCCGCTAGATCTCCCCAAAATTCCATCGGGGGAGAGCGATCGATCAACAGGTGAACCTCTAACCAACGTTCTAGGGGAGGTCGGAAAGCGAGCATCGGTAATCCCCCCGCTTCGGCCGTCCGTTCCACTGTAACCTCGATATCCAACTCGTCGGCCCGTAATCCAGGCACGCGACGCGCTAGGGGGAGAATTGCCTTACTGATGGCGGTGGGTTCGGGTATCGGAAAGGGATCGGGGACGCGAACGGGAGAAGAACGATCGCTCTCGACCGAATCGCGCTTCCGGGGTGTCTGCATCGGGCGATCGATGGTTTCGGGATAGGCAACGGGGAGCGTTGGCTCGATCGCTCCGGGGGGAGGGGTTTTTTCACCGCTGCCGGATGACCGGTTATCCTCCTTATCATTAGATGAGGTTGCTTCCGACTGTTCAGGCTGCTCGATCGACCAAGGCGCGATAATTCGATCGAGGTAAGCAGCGCACCAGATCAGTTCTGCCATTTCCCTCTCGTCTTCCCACCAGATGGCTTTTTTCCCTTCCATCTCTCCCCCTACCCTTGCAAGGATTTAAAGATGGTGTCTAGCAGCGATTGGCGATCGGGGTCGGTGAGGTCGTTTCCCTGTAGTAACAGATAGACCGCGTTGAGCAGTTGATCGGTGGCTAGTTTGTCTTTGCGTTTAATTCGATCGAGAAATTTCTGGATCAGTTCTCTGGCCGGTTCTTCCAATTGATTCAGGCTCTCTGGGGGGAAACGTTGCTCTAGTATCCGATAGAAATCATCCTCGTTGTCGGGTTGTTCTAGTCTTAAACGCAAACATCGACGCAGGAAAGCAGGGGGAAACTCCCGGGCCTCGTTACTGGTCATGAATACTAGGGGGAACTCCTGACAAGACACACAACCTCGATCGATCGGGATTTTTTCCTCGCTGTCATCCTGTTGACCGCGATAGGGAAGAACCGATTGGTCGCCGGTTTTTAATCGTGTCAGTTCCGGGATTTCAAAAAATCCCTCCTCGAAAATATGGAGGAGATCGTTAGGCATATCGATGTCGCTTTTATCGATCTCATCAATTAGCAGCACCGCCGGTCGTCCTGGACGGGATCGATAAAAAGCCATCCCCATGGGACCTAATCTTAGATAGCTGCCGATATCTGGTTCCTCGTACTCTCCCCCCTCTCCCACTTTCTGTCTTTGTAGGGAAGCTTCCTGTAACCTTCCGATCGCATCGTAGGCATAAAGACCCTCTTTAAGGGTGGTGCGGGAAACGATCGACCAACGGTAGGGGCCGGGTAGTCCCAATTCCCGCGCGACTGCGTAGGCCAGGGAAGTCTTGCCGGCGCCGGGGTTGCCCTCAATCAGTAGGGGACGACGCAAGCAGAGGGCAGCATTCACCAATTCCACCGCTTTCCCTTTCTTATCCACGACGAATCCTAAAGCCCTAGGGTCGATTTTTCCCTGTTCGGGCGGTATTTTCTGCGATTTCGCCGCTTTTGTCCATTCTTCCGGGGACAGGCTAAAACTGCGCCAAGGGGGTGGCGGTGGGATGCGATCGAGGTGTTTTCTTTGTTCTTTGGGTGTGGGTAAACTATCGGCACTCAGGGTCAAACCCCGATAGATGCGAAGGTCTTCTGCTTTGGTAACTGGTTTATTGGCCATTGGATTCCACCACTCTCGTGTTTAGAGGTCTTGGTCTCGGGGAGGGTTTGGGGTATAGATCGTCCCAGAAAAGGGCGATTTTTCGCTTGTTTCTGCGTAATTCTTTGATCTTATCGGGCCAGTTTTTCCATTCCGAGGGTTTTAGATCGTTATCTGTCATCGGTTGGTTGGCGTTTCGACTCCAGACGGCGATCGGCAGGGATTCCACGATCTCTTCCAGATCGGCGATCGATGGTTCGGCTCCGATGTAGTAATGTTCCCAGTCAAGATCGCTATTATTTTCCCATAAAGCTCTCTTGATCTCCTCGATCTTGTCGCGTATTTCTCGGAAATCTTCATCGAAATAGCGATCGAAGGAGTTAATAAAAACAGGATACTCGTATCCGATAGATGGCCTCTTACCAGTTCTAAACTTAATATCTTCTAGGGAGTGTTTCAGCAAAGCAAATGGAAGGAAAAATTCAATCTCTAGTCTTGCTCGATCGGGTAAATAGTAAAATATTTCAGGAATTACCTGATAGAAACTATTTTGCATTTCTTCTAACATAAAAACTTGTTCTTTTTTATAGATATTCCATAACTTAATTTTATCGTTTATTCCCACAAAAAACATCGTATTTACATGAAAATATTCTGTTTGTAAGCCAGTATTATTATGTTTATCAATTGCGGGTGAGATTACAATTTGTATTCTTCCTTCTAGTTCGATAATTTTATTAAATTTATCCCACAATTCTCTCGCATATTTCTTGATTGTGTCTAACTGCACACCATCCCTATATCGAACAGCTTCACCTTTCCAAGTATCAATATCTTCAGCAATATCTAGGGTTTCATCCTTAAATAACTTCAATCTGCACCATTCAGAAAATAAAATCAAAGGACATATTTCTTGATTAACTGGCTTACTAGACAAATCTTTTAGTTTTTCTCTAAGCTCTTGTATGTTTGAAATAGATGACGATTTGGGATCCTCATAGACTAACAGAAAAGAGTTGATTAAAAATAAACTATTATCGGAATTAATATTTAAAATATTGAAAAGTTTTTCGATTAAATTAAATCGTTGATTTTCCCATTTTTGGTCAGCTTTAGGATAAGTAGGAAAAAAGATAGCATGGGTTTCAATTCCTAGCGCAGAATAATTAACACGCTGATTACTGTCAACATTTTGGTTCATTTTATGAACCAACCAACCTAGATCGACATATCCAGAGTGGGAATAAAAATCGATCGCTTCTATATCATCGAGAGCTTGTTGCAGCGATCGGGATAAAACGCCTTCGATCGCTGTATCTTTTGACCTACAAGCTGCCATAACATGAATAGCTATATTAGCTCCTCGAACCGCTTCATATTGTTTGATCGCATCGCTAACGAATTTTATAATATCTCCCGCACCACTTTGGGAGTAACAAGTATCAATAATATAGAGAACTTGAGAGATTGTTACTTGGTTATTTTTAATAGGAAGAACTAAGTCTTGAGTCGGTAAAGCCGTTGAAGGTATATCGTCACTATTTGTGTCTTCCAGTATGAGATAATGTCTATCACCTTGACAATATTCGCCATGACCGGAATAGTAAAAAATAAGAATATTTTTCGTTCCATGCCGCTCTCTATCCCGAAGCCAATCAGGGAATAATTTTTTAAGATCGTTAGTTGTGGGATTCAAGTGTAAACTTGGCAGAACTCTTTCATATCCAAAACCACTGGTAAACAGACTGTTCACCAATTCTAAATCCGTCTCGACGCTGGGTAATTGCTCGAATGCGTTGTAATCCTTTGTCCCACAAGCGATTAGATAATACTTGATTTCTTCATCCATACCATTACCCATCAATCGATTAACCCCGATCGAATCGCTTCCCCAGTTTCAACCGCCGTCAGATACCTTTTGGCATCGTGAGCCTCGCAACCATTATAAACTAGCTTATCCTCGATAGTTCCCTCAAATAAAGGGTTGAGTTCCTTTGTCAACGCCACCACATCGCCATCGTCCGCGATATTCACCCATCTTTCCACATTTCCGGGCCAGCACCCCAGGTTATTGCGGGGGGATGGTTGCAGTCGATCGAAAATTAATTGTCTTATCCCCAAAGGAGAACCGAGAGTGACAAAGACTTTAATCGGCCATTCTGGATGCTGACATAAAGTTTCGTAACAGACGATCGAACCGAGAGAATGAGCTACAAGTACCCGCGTATCTTCACCGATACATTCTATTACTCGCTCTTGAATCTGCTGTTTTAGCTCTTGATCGTGTAAATAGCTCCCCACTTGCTTAAGATAAGAAATAACCAATTTCTCGGCAATGCTACCGAAAAACCGAGATTCACTTAACCCCGACAAAGCTCTCTGGATAATTTTGGGGGTAGATTTTTCTCTCAAAAGGCTATCTGCATTCGGATGATTATTTTCCACTCGTTCCGTTTCTTGCCACCACAACTGGAGTAATTCTTTTTCCCAATCGGAATCGACATCATTAACATCGTAGTTCGGGATGCCGATCGCTTTCGATTTTCCCCGAAAAATATCTCCGTAAAACGCGCAACGAAAATCGGTATCGGACTCTAACTCGGTTCCCGCGAGTTTCAATCCATCCTTGAGACTTGGCAACCACTCAGCAGAAATCGTGTGGCTACCCCTAAATTCTTGCGCGATACCGTGAACACCGACAATTTTAGCCATGATCCTCCAGTTATAGGGCTTTCCTATCCCTGTTGATTTTCAATTTTAAGATGAAAAGTTAAAACTGATCAAATTTTTATTGCAGGATTTAGGAACAAATAATGTCGATTCCGATCAGACTTTATTATCTCAATTAGCCAGAACTTGGACAGAGGCGGATGAGATGGATTTTTTACAAAATATAGAGGCCTTTCGAGCAGTTGAGGAAAGTTTGTGGAGCTAAGACCGATTCTACTGGATACCAACGCTTACACCGCTTTTAAACGTAATATTTTTGAAGCAGTTGAGGTTATTAGGAACAGGCCTTTAATCGGTTTAAATAGTGTAATTTTAGAGGAATTATATGGTGGTTTTGAGTTGGGTTCTAGAGAGGAATATAACCGAAGGGAACTTAAGCAATTTTTGGAAATATCCAAAATTAACCGTTTTGCGAACGCAAAGCGCTCGCTACGCGAGATCGATTGCGATACCGCCGAGTATTACGCTAAAGTTTATTGTGACTTGAGGAAAAAGGGCAATCCGATTCCCACTAACGATATGTGAATCGCGGCGATGGCTCTACAATATAATCTGGCTTTATTTAGTTATGAAAAGCATTTTCGGGCGGTCAATGGGTTGATAAAGGGAAATAGCCGCGCCGATTTTGCGATTATTCGATCTTAAGAGAATTGCTTCGGCTCGGTATCGCTGAAAGTGTAGCTTCAAGGGGTACCAGGAAGCCAAAAGGAAGAATCGAACTTATCAAAAAATATTTGAGAGGGAGTCCTTAACCTTTGTTAAAAATAAGTGAGTGGACAGACTCGGAAAAATTAAGTTTTGAAAATTTGACAGCGCTTTACTATACTTTCACTTTACCCTAGAAGAAGAGCATCAAAAAGTCAAAAAATATACATGAAGACGGTTAAAAAGGAGGGAATAAGCCAACGACCTCATCCCCAAAAAAAAGCGTTTTTAAGTAGGAATTAAAAGAGCGGCGGACAGGGTGAGTAGTTTGAAAGATTGAGAGGAAAAATCCCATGACGACAACCGTTCAACGCTTAAGCCAACTAAATTTTGCATCCCTATCACCGGCGGGGGGATTGTTCCCGTCGCCGATCGCCTGGGAAGACCAAGCGCGTTCTATTTCTTAATGCTTGATCGCTTCTCCGATGGTCGTGAAAATGGGTACAAGGACAACGAGGGGAATTTAGTCCAGAGCGGGACAACCCCACCCTACAGTGCCGCTGGTGCGGAGAATGCCGTGAAAACAGAGTGGGAAAGCAGTTTTGGTAACTGTTCCGGCGGCGGGTTTTGTGATTTTTGAGTGAGGTGAGGGGAGCATATCAACGCACAAAGTGTATGTATTAGGAGAGAAAAAATGACAACCTTTAGAATTTCTGGTCAAATTATCGATCTTCATACGCACCAAGGGCTATTTGCAGTTCGAGTTGAGGCGTGGGATAAGGACTTGATCTGCAGCGACTTAGTTGGCAGTGCGGTTACTGATAGTCAAGGTGTTTTCCAGATAACATTTGACGAGTCTTATTTCCAAGAATTGTTCTTTGACCGACGGCCCGATCTATTTTTTAAGGTTTACTCCGCTGGCAATCTTATCAAGAGTACTGAAGACTCTGTGTTGTGGAACATCAACGCTAAAGAAATTCCAATTGTAATTGAGGTTGAGATGATGATAGATACAAGACCAAACCTAACACCCGATCGCCAACCGATCAAACCTCTACAGGCGCAACGACTGGCAGCGCTAACAGGCTTGAAGGCAGAGGAAGTTGTCAATAAGAACGTTGCCGAACTAAGTGAACAGCTTAAGTGGCAAATTGATCCAGAGCTATTCTTGTTTCGCCGCATCTGCGGCAAGGTTGTGAAGACTGACCCGACGACAGGCGTTGATTATCCAGTTCCAGGTGCAACTGTCCACATCCTTGATACTGATTGTACCTTCCTTGGATTATTTCCCATCGAATCTCCTTGGGCTTGGCTATTCCCGGTCTTTTGCCATACGGAGGAGATCGGCACTGCCAAGACTGATGGCTGTGGTAATTTCTGTGCCTGGGTGCCACGCTTTGAGATTGATTGGATTTTGCGGTGGCGGTTAGAGCGTCATTGCTTAGGAGAACTGCTAATTAAACCGAAGTTGCTCGATCTGCTGAAGTCTCTCAAGCTGATCCCAATACCACGGCCCGGACCCGATCCAGGTCCCGATCCAGTAACTTTCCTGGCTCGCAACCCAAATGCGATCCGTCGCGTAGCATCGTTGGCTGGTAAAGAGGTTGCACAAAAATTGCAGGTGATCGCTCAGTCAGCGGTCAGTAACCTACGCCCGACTGAGAGCCAAGCACTGCTCAATCGCCCAGTGTTTGACCGCTCAGTTCCTCCCCCCATTCCCGATGCTTTGCGTCAGTTAGATAGCGCTTTCCAGCAGGGAGGACCGCAGGTACTAGAAACACATCTAGGCAGTAAGCATCAGTACCAGCTTGACCTGAAACGCTACATCGGTCCCTTCCTTCGCCCACCGTGTTGGTATGAGATTGAGGCTGAATGGTTGCCGCTCCTTGATGTCCCGGATATCACCTTCCGCGTCACTCAGGATGTGGATAGCGATGGAACCGAGGAGACGATCTACTCTGAGGGTTTCTTTGATGTGCGCTGGAATAAGGGAGCTATTTCGCCAGTCACTCTGCACGCCTCACAGATTGCAGTGGCTGCCCCCCTGTGTGGAAACATACCAGAGATTACCTGTACTCAGGCTGGAGAGGGAGCGGGGATCAAGGGGATTAGTCTGATGCTCGCCGAACCGCCAGCAGTGGGGGATCCACCTGTCAGTGGCTACATCGATCCAGTTACTGGTTTTGCCCGTCGCCCCAACCGCCCCCATCCTGACGGACTGATCAAAGGTTCAGCCTTTTCCACAAACGATCCAGCCGCAACAGCTCCATTCCTTGGTACGCTCCTGCTGCGTGGATGTAACCAGATGCCGAATGCAGCCTTCTACCGTGTGCTGTACAGTCACAACGGGGGGCCAGAGGCACCGTTCCTCAATTTAAGCTGGCCGATTTTTCGTCCGTTGGGCAGTCCGCCTACCTGGGTCAACCCAGTGGACGGGAAGGGTTGGTACAATATTCTGCCCGACCCTGGCAATTGGTTGGTTCCTTATCTTCTGCTGGCCTGGCCTAGTTACCAGTTCCAACCAGGCACCTATGAACTGCGCGTGGAACTGGCGAATGCAAGCAAGAACCATCTTGTTTATTCCAAACCTATCCGCGTGAACGTGGACAACTCGTCACCCTTGGGGGCAATCACGTCCCTGAATTGGCGGGTGGTGGGCAGTACGATCTGGACTTCTCTTCTACTACAATGCCCGGTAATACGGCGACCCGTTGGTGAGGATATTGAGTTTCAGGTTGTCTGGCAGGTTTCATCGCTGCACCTTCTGTACGGGCAACTGGTTGCCAGTGGATGTGGTAGCTCAACCGCAGTTCTATCGCTACAACCCCCTATGCCCACAGCAACGTCTGCACAGACGTTGGCAACAACTGAACACTGGTACACCAGTGAGGCCGACAACACCATGAGTGCCACAGCAGTCTATCGTTTGAAATTCCCTAGTGCGGGACAGCCAGACAATCAGGGTGCGTACTCGTTCTGGGTGAATGCCTACAGTCGGGCGATCGACCCCAGCCACGCAACGGGTTACAACGCTGACTGGAACTACAACCAACTGTGGATCGGAGGGACAATAGACTTCCACTCAGTGGCCGTAGTCAATTTGTAAAGGCTCTTCTCAAGCGATAGGTGATCGCACTTTGGCGGTTTCTGACAACACAGTTTCAAGAAATCGATTTGACAAAAGTGCGATCGCAGTTCTGGAAAAGAAGGGCGATCGCTATCGCTAAATAAACAAGAAAGAGAGGTATCTAGTCAATGATGCCTTTCAACTTCCAACGGGATAACGGTGTTTATCACTTTAATCTATTCCCCGGTAGAGATCGGCGATCGCTAACTCTAGGTTAATACTTGGCAGGATCACGCGATCGCCTGTCTCGTAAATAGTCGTTTCCCATGTCCCCAGAGAATTACGGCGACGGCATTCCACGCGCTGGATTTCTTGGGAAATTAATACATATTCTTCTAAAGTTTCTATCTGTTGATAATCTTGGAATTTTTCGCCCTTGTCAAAAGCGGCCGTACTGGGGGAAAGCACTTCCGCAATTAGTTTCGGATAGCGTTTCAGATAACGATCTTGGCGATCGCGCGGATCGCAGGTAACAAAAGCATCGGGATAGTAATAAAACTGATCTTGATAGTTAACCTTGACATTACCCGAGTGAAACCGACAGTCTGTAGAGTCGCCGAAATGTTCGTCAATGACTTTGAGAAAATTGAAGGCGATGCGATCGTGATTATCCGTACCGCCGGCCATCGCATAAACCAAACCACGTCGGTATTCATGACGGATCTGACTCTGGCGCTCGATAGCGAGATATTCTTGGGGACTGATGTAGTTGGGAACTGCGATCATAATCTCTAGGGGAAAGCCTAGTATCAATTATAGTACGAGAACGGCTCTTATCGACTTTGTGTGATCAGTTTAACGATGTAGTAGCGATCGATCTTTGTGTTCTTCGTGTCTTTGTGGTTCCTGACCCAGAGAGCCGATAAACCAGCGCAAGAGGGCAAAATCTTGATAAACTGAGGGGATAACTATTCTAGACCATTCCCATGACCACTCACTTTATTAGTGCCGAAATCGACCTACAGGAAACCCCGCAACAACTGCAGCAAGAAATCGAAAAAGAATTAGCCAAACGCGGTGAACCCTTGCGCTGGGCAATCACAGAAGTGGATACCGAGAATAATCAAGTCAAAGTCGAAGCGATTGTCACCACTGCCTCGTGAATTCCCGTCCCTATACCGCCGTACTAATTATTCCCACCGGCATCGGGGCAGCGATTGGCGGTTATGCTGGGGATGGCATTCCCGTGGCCAGAGCGATCGCCCAGGTTTGCGATCGCCTAATTACCCATCCCAATGTCCTCAACGGCGCACAACTGTACTGGCCTCTAGCCAACACCTATTATGTGGAGGGTTACGCTTTAGATCGTTTTGCCCGGGGGGATTGGGGATTAAGTCCCGTCCATCAAAATCGCATCGGGTTACTATTTGATCGCGCCATTGAATTTGACCTCTTGCAAAGACACCTTCAGGCTGCCGATGCTGTCCGGGCCACCCTAGGCTTAGATCTGACCGATTACCTTGTCACCGATGCCCCCTTAAATGTGCAGTTGCGAGAGGCAGCCTCTGGGGCCAGTTGGGGAACAATTGGCAATCCCGACAGCTTGCTGCGGGGGGCAGAAAAACTGATTAAGCAGGGCCGGGCGGAAGCGATCGCCATTGTTGCCCGTTTTCCTGACGATCCCGATAGCATTGCCCTGGCTAATTATCGCCATGGTCAGGGGGTGGATCCCCTTGCCGGGGCCGAAGCGGTGATTTCCCATCTGGTGGTGCGACAATTCCAAATACCGGCGGCCCACGCTCCCGCTTTAAGTCCGCTGCCCCTCGATCCGCAACTTTCCCCCAAGGCCGCGGCCGAAGAAATCGGTTATACTTTTTTACCCTGCGTTTTGGTGGGTTTGAGTCGCGCCCCCCAATTGGTCAAGCAGCCCAGTCCCGATGCTATTTGGAGCCGGGAGGTGGACGCACTGATCGTTCCCGCCAGTGCCTGCGGCTCCAGCACAGTTTTAAGTTTTTGTCAAGAAAAAACCGTACTGATCGCTGTCCAGGAAAATAGTACAAGAATGAAGGTGGCCTCAGAACCCCTAGGGGTGAAAGCAATTAGGGTACACTCATATACAGAGGCGATCGGTGCGATCGTTTGTCAACGGGCAGGGGTTAACCTCGCATCTCTTCGCCCTAATTTAAACTCTTTACGCTGTTTATCCGAGAATCCGTGACTAATTCCCCTAATCCCGAATTTGATCCCCTGACACGCACACAAGTCCTCACCATTATGGCGGTAACGGCGATTATCTTGCTGGTAGTCGCCAAAGTTTGGCAATATTTCGGTGCGATCGCTATTCCCGCCATTCGCTGGACTCTCCCGGATTTCCTGTTCGGATTAGCCTTAGCGGGGGCAATTAGTGGAATTAGTGGGCTTCTCTATGGTTTTTGGCCTAGTTATCGCCATAGTGCTAACTCTTACTTAGAATTAGTCATTAAACCTTTAGCTTGGCCCGATTTAATTTGGATTGGATTACTGCCGGGGTTAAGTGAAGAATTATTATTTCGCGGGGTGATTTTGCCGGCTTTGGGCTTAAATATCTTTGGTTTAACCGTTTCTAGTCTAATTTTTGGTATCCTCCATTTTAGCGGTTCCCAACAATGGCCCTATGTTATCTGGGCAACTGTTGTCGGTTTTGCCCTCGGTTATACCGTCATCATCACCGGTAATTTATTAATCCCGATCCTCGCTCATATTATCACCAATCTCCTCGCTAGTTTTCTCTGGAAATTACAGCATAGTAATCAGTAATCAGTAATCAGTTATCAGTTATCAGTGGGGAAGTTATCAGTTATCAGTTATCAGTAATCAGTTATCAGTTATCAGTGACTACTCCTGTCTCCTATAAAAAAAATGGAAGTGCAATTTCGCGAATTTAATCCTTTTGATGTCTGGTTTTGGCTGGAATTTTCGACGGTTCCCTCGAATATGGAACAGCAGTATGTAGAAGAAGTTTTTGCCTCTTGGTTTTATTTGGGTAAATTAGGGGCTTTCAATGCCGAAAACCTACAGGTACAGGAGGTGGGAGTCGATATTAGTTATATGGAATACGATCCAGATATGGTCGAAAATGCCTTTATGTCACCGATGCACAATATGACCGATTTTGAATACTTAGGTACTTGGGGACGTTGTTGGTTTGACCTTGGTACTAGCGATCTTATTGCTTTGGATATTTTAATCAATGCCTTGACCCAATTAAGTAAGGATTTTGTCGATATTAAACGTTTAATTATCGGTGGAGAAAATCAAGATTGGCCAGTAAGCGATCGCAGTAATTATCTCTTTAGCGAATAATTAGGTTTTACTGAAAAAGTTTCTTGGTGGAGTCAGTATTCTCCGAGTCAGGAGTTTATTTTTATTTATTTATTCTCCCCACACCCGACACCCCACACCCGACACCCCACTTAACCACATCTATGCTTAATCTCGTCTCCCTTCCAGAAATTCCCGCCGCTGCTTGGAAACGTCCTCTAGGCAAAGGTTGGGAAAAACCCTACAGCGTCCGCTACGCCAGCAATTTAGATGATGGTCCTTGGCATGGGATGCCTCTGGGGGGATTTGGGGCCGGTTGCATCGGACGTTCCCCCAAAGGTGACTTTAACCTCTGGCATCTGGACGGCGGTGAACACAGTTTTAATAGCCTTGCGGCCTGTCAATTTAGCATTTTTGAACAAACAGAAGACGGAAGCGCCCAAGCCTACGCTATGGCGACGGAAAGCCCGATGGATGGAACGTTATCGCGCTGGTCGTGGTATCCAGCCGAAAAGGGAACCTATGGGGCCCTTTATCCCCGCAGTTGGTACGAGTACAAAGATGTTTTTCAGACTCAATTAATTTGCGAACAATTCTCACCAGTTTGGGCGCATAATTATCAAGAAAGTAGTTATCCTATTGCCCTATTTGAATGGACGGCCCATAATCCCACCGATAAACCAATTACTATTAGTATTATGCTGACTTGGCAAAATACAATCGGTTGGTTTACTAACGCGATTAAATCCCCAGTGGTTAAAGTGAGAGATGATGGTAGTCCCGTTTATGAATATCAATCAAAATGGGGGGAAAGTGAGGGTAATTATAATCAATGGATTGTCGATAATTTCCGCGTTGGCTGTCTAATGCGTCGGGATTACGAAAACCCCGGGGAAGGGGATGGACAGATGGCGATTGCCAGTATCACTAATCCGAGTCTAGAGGTATTCTATCTGGGTAAATGGAACCCTGCTGGCGATGGGGGCGAAGTTTGGGATTATTTCGCCATGAATGGCTCTTTACCGGATATTGAGGACGAAACCCCTGCCGAAAAAGGGGAACAAACGGCCACGGCCATGGCGATTCGTTTTACCATTCGTCCGGGGAAAACTCGCAAAATTCCTTTTATTTTAGCTTGGGATTTACCAGTCACCGAATTTGCCCAGGGAATTAACTATTATCGTCGTTATACGGACTTTTTCGGTCGCAATGGTCAAAATGCTTGGGCGATGGTACGCACGGCTTTAAAACAGGGCGATACATGGCGAGAAAATATTATTAACTGGCAAAAACCGATCCTAGAACGCAGCGATCTGGCCGATTGGTTTAAAATGGCTTTATTTAACGAATTATACCTGCTTACGGACGGCGGTACTCTCTGGACGGCCGCCACGGAACAGGATGCCATCGGTCAATTTGGGGTCTTAGAATGTATTGATTATCGTTGGTATGAAAGTCTTGATGTGCGTCTCTATGGTTCCTTTGGGTTACTGATGTTATGGCCGCGCTTAGAAAAGGCCGTCATGGAAGCTTTTGCCAGGGCAATTCCCAGCAGTGACGACACTCCTCGGATTATCGGTTATAACCAAGCTAGTGCCATTCGTAAGGCTAAAAATGCCACTCCCCACGATTTAGGCGCACCCAATGAACACCCTTGGCAAAAGAGCAATTACACCAGTTATCAAGATTGTAATCTCTGGAAAGATTTAGGCAGTGATTTTGTTTTATTAGTCTATCGGGATTATTTATTAACGGGGGCTAAAGATGAGGATTTTCTGCGGGAATGTTGGCCGTCAATTGTTCTGACTTTGCAATATTTAAAAACTTTTGACCTTGATAACGATGGCATCCCCGAAAATTCCGGCGCACCAGACCAAACCTTTGATGATTGGCGTTTACAGGGAATTAGTGCCTATTGTGGTGGTTTGTGGATAGCAGCCCTAGAAGCGACGCTGAAAATTGGGGCAATTCTTGGAGAAGATACGGCAATTTTTGCCAGTTGGTTACAGCAATCTCGCGCTATTTATCATCAGACTCTCTGGAATGGAGAATATTATAATTTAGATAGTGGCAGTGGTTCCGATGTGGTGATGACTGACCAATTATGCGGTCAATTTTATGCTCGTTTATTGGCTTTACCGGATGTGGTAGAAAATCAATACACGCAATCAGCTTTAAGTAAGATTTATCAGGCTTGTTTTCTCAAGTTTCATGGGGGAAAATTTGGGGCGGCTAATGGTTTAAAACCCGATGGTACTCCCGAAAATCCCGAGGCAACTCATCCCTTGGAGGTTTGGGTAGGAATTAATTTTGGGTTGGTGGCTTTTTTACTACAAATGGGAATGGAAAAGCAAGGATGGCAAATTACGGAAGCAGTGGTGCGACAAGTTTATGAAAATGGCCTACAATTTCGCACCCCAGAAGCAATAACATCGGTGGGAACTTTTCGCGCTTGTCATTATTTACGCGCCATGGCTATCTGGGCTATCTATGGGATTTTGACGGAATTTCAGGGATAAGTAGGTAGGCGTTAAAAATTATCAGATGCCCCCCTTATCAAGGGGGGATCCCCCCGCCTATCGTCACCCCCCTTATCAAGGGGGGCAGGGGGGATCGAACCTAAAATCCATTTTTAATTTAATTATAACCAGCTACTTAGTCTAAACGCTGTAGGCTGGAGAAACCTGACTCGATCTATGAGCGTCAGCTATGCCATGAAAAGAACGATTTCCCGGATTGTCTGGATACTTCTCTCCCTAGCAGCGATCGCTCTAGCGGTTTTTCTGTTCAGTCCGCGGCCTGTGGAAGAAGCCAAGGCTGACTACTGGATCATGAGTCGGTTAGCGGTCAATCAACCGGGCTATTTTCCCCTAGAGCAATCCCTCGATCCGCGATGGTATCGCCCGATCGCCCCCTGGATCGGTCGCCTGATTTTGCCAAAACCGGAGGAATATTCGGCGAAACCGGGGGAAGATTGGACTTGGTTGCAGGTTTACCAAGCACCCCGGCCGGATTTAGTCGGTCAAAAAGTTCGTTTAGGTTGGCGGCAATCCCCGGCACTGGCTCGATATTTAGGACTGGTTACTAAGGATATTCGCTTCACCCCGGAGGCGATCGAGAGTGAAAAACAGGGAAATATCCTACCAACTCGCCTGAATGGTCGTTCAGGGGTTGGACCACTGCAAGCACTGGCCGGATCGCGACCGCTCGATGATGTGGTGGTCAGCTTTCCCGATGCAGAAATCGGGGAAACGTCATTACAAGTGGAGCGAATGCCCTTGATCGTTACTGGGCGCTTTGTGGCATTGGTGAAAATTATCGGCGAAGCTCCCCCCCGAACCTCCACCGATATCCCCAAGGTTTGCCCCGGTTCACCCCCCTGTGGCAGCGAACTTTTCCGAGTGCAACACTATAACCGCGACAGTGGAAAATTCGACGGCAGCTCGGAAGTGATCCGCATTCCCCAACAACCCTTAGTTTCTGGAGGACGTTTTATCTCGACCCCTCGACAGTTAGCAGCAGCAAGCGAAGGAAATCAGGGCTGGTATATCTACGGGGCGCAGGGACGGGATAACCTCTTTACCGTTCAAGCGCTCAAACCCCGATCGCTGTTTCAACTGCAGCCGACGGAAACCCTGACTGGGCTGCGATCGGGCCAAGATTACATCGCCCGTGGCACTTGGAACGATACCCCCGCCCGCAAAGGAACCGCCAGTCGGGTAACAGTCCTGCCGGAGGGTGAAAAAAAATCGTGGAAAGAGGGCGATAAAGGCATAGGAATTCATCTCTTCGGGGGAATCGGCGGTAAAAAAGGCGAATCAATACAATTGGCAACGGTAACAGGTCATTTTTCCTATTTTCTCTACGAAGTGATTCGGGATGCCCAGACGGGAGAGCTGCAGTGGCAGCTCGATTACGATCAGGTGTATGCACACAATCCCCAGGGGATTTTATCGGGATATCAGAGTTGGGCGAACTATACGGGTAGTTTAGAGCGGGGATGGCTTAATTCCCGACCCCTATCCGATGCGATCGTAAAATTAGACCTCTTGGAGGATTACAACTTTGGCGGGGTTTCTCTGTCCCCCCTGACAGAATTCCACAAGCAGTTAGAGATCATGATGGCTCGCTACCGGATCGGGGACGGGACCGGGGTTTCTAGTGTTACCCCCGCGACTTCCTGCGTCCAGGACTCGAATCAGGCCCTTTATATCACGATCGCTACCCTGCGCCACCAGTTTGAAACCGATCCGCAGATCGCCGCTTGGTTGACAACCCATGCCGATGACCCAGAAACTTTGCGTTTTCAACGTTTGGGACAATTGGGCGATCGTTTGGAACAAGTATTAGCTCCCCGGGGGGTGATCCGGGCTGATTGGCGGCAAAACGCCGAAATTCTCGCCGGTATCACCGATAGTCGCGGAAAAGGCTTGATTCGGGAAAATACACTGGCTAACGCTCTACTAAGCTGGCGATCGATGTTACCGCGAGGCAGCAATGATGTGATCGGTGAGATTTTCCTGCGGTCAGGAGCTACTCTCTGGTTCCTCCGTACTAATCAGGTCGGGGGAGCGATGCCGGAGATTTTACCCCTCGCACCGACCAAGTTATTCGGGGAAATGCCGATGATCGCGCCGATGCTCCGTCGCACTTTGGGAGCGCTCGTGCTGCCCCTTACCGGTCGGGATTGGGGGGTGACGGCGATTGGATTGGGATTATACGGTGCGATCGCCTTAACTATCGGTTTCTGGTCGGGTTTTTTACGTTGGCGCTCCCCCGAACGGAGACCGTTAGAGATACTGAAAATGCTCGTCTTTTGTTTTTTCTCCCCGGCATTGTGGGAGGAATTCGTCTTTCGGGTGCTGTTAATTCCCCATCCCGAAACGGCGACTTCCACTGCTAACCTGATCCTCTCTGCTCTGGTCAGCATCACGCTTTTTACCGTCTATCATCCCCTCAATGCAATTATTTTTTACAAAAAGGGCAATCCGACTTTTTTTCAGCCTATTTTCTTGATTTTAGCGGCTTTATTGGGATTAACTTGCACTGTTGTCTATTGGCTGACCGGTTCTCTCTGGACGATCTCGGTGGTGCATTGGTTAGTGGTGGTGGTTTGGTTGCTGTTTTTGAACGGTCTATCTCGACTGACACGGCGATCGAAGCGTGGCAGTTTTTAATCTTGTCTCGATCGGACAATACCTTAGCTTACTGCCAAGAACTCTATCAACAGGGAGAGAAAATGGAGAAATAGGCGGATTGAGAATTACAGTATGTAGAGCGGAGTGGAAAAATCGGAGGGAAGATGCGAACAATGGATAGGTTAATGACCGGGGAGTACCGACGACTATCTCAGAAAACGGCAATTTGGGTGGCAACTTTGTGGGGATGCCTCTGTCCAGGATTAGCGATCGCCGGAGTTCCCAATGGAACTTGGCTTTCTCAACCTCAAATTCGGTTTTATTCCTCCACTAATACCCTCGGCCAGGTCATGAAAGACATCCAAAGCCAAAACTATAAGGTGGTCTTCCTGGATTTTCGGGGGGTGTCCGATGAGGTACAGCGGCGGGTGAGTCGGGAGGCGCGAGAGTACAAGTTAATGCCGGTGGTCTGGGTTCAGTCGCCCCAGTATCGTTCCCTGACCGTCGCCGGACTGATCCACGAGGCTCGCCATGGCGATGGGATTCAGGTCGATGACCATTTTTTTGCCCATTATTCGGAGGAGGAGTTCCAGTCTCTAGATTTTCAGTACCAGAAACCGATTTTTTGCAGCATTCAGCCATTTCAAGCGGATTTAGTCAAGCGCGGTCGGTGCAATCAGCTTGACGTTCAATGTTATGCCACCCAAAATTTTCAGAACTGTATCGTCCTGGCCCAAAGACTCGGTGCGGTGGTGAGTTTGTCGGAGCGAGATACTTTTAGATATAGAGAGCAACTGGGAGCGCGGCCTTTCAACGTTTTTTTATGGCCTTACAACTATTTTCCGCCCACAACAAAAAATCTCTTTCATGCGGTGATTACCTTTCTGGGGGAGCATTATGGGGTGGGAAAGGTGACGGCTAAGATTATTCACCCTAGACCTTTTTAGCTGAAATGATTTATCGAGTATTAAGTAGGTAGGCGTTAAAAGTTGTCAGATGCCCCCCTTATCAAGGGGGGCAGGGGGGATCGGCACCCCCCTTATCAAGGGGGGCAGGGGGGATCGAACCTAAAATCCATTTTTAATTTAATTATAACCAGCTACTTAACACAGAACAATTACAGATTAGAAAAACCAATTTTCAATCATTAAACCCTTAAAATCTTTAAAATCATCAACATTATTGGTAACTAAACTCAAATTGTTTGTAAAAGCAATAGACGCTATTTGACCATCAACAAAAGCAGGACTTTTACCGACTTTAGACAGCCTTGACCTTTCCCGTGCGTGATATTGGGCTGATTTTAAGTCATAATCGAATAAAGGTAGATTGGCTAAAATAACGTTATTCACATAATCCTCTAAGTCTTGGCGTTTTTTAGACAGAGGAAGTCGAAAACAACCAAATAATAGCTCATGGATAACCAGAGTAGCTGTGGCTATTTCCCGTTTAGATAATCTTAGCTTCGTCATAACCTTCTGATTCGGGTGAGGTCGTTTAGCCTCTGACAAAATATTAGTATCTAGCAAATATTTGAGAGTCATAAACGAACATCTCTCCCCGTTGAATTGTCGCGCAAATTATCAAAAGTATCATCATCAAGACTTGCCAAATCTACTCTTTGCCTAAAATCTTGCAAGGTTGACCAAAAATCATTAACCTCTCTAATTTCCACTAATACCTCTTCATTATCAGGAAAATCAACTTCCTCTAATAACTCAATATTTTTGCCTTTTTTAATTACTTTAAGTAACATAACATCAACTCCTTCTAAGCTTAACTAGCTACCAGCAAAAATTCTTTCATCAATAAAATTATAGCACTTAATAGAATAATTTACGAGAGAGCCAAAAATATGAGATGCACCCGATAAATAACCACTGAATGGATAGGTTTATGGGGATAGCGTCAATAGAGTCTGGTGGCATAATCTAGCATTCTACAGGGAATATCTTCCTTAGGGTCGGTTTGGAACTTTTTAACACCCTATCCCCAAAAATAACAAAAAGAGTTTTATTCGGGAAAGGGTATATCTAAACTCATTTGTTGTCCTTGGGTTTCCCTTTGTTTTTCGGCAGCTTTCAGGACTTCAAAGGTGAGGATAACATCGAGACGTTTTTTCTGTTCAAGGATTTCTTGTACTGTCACAATCTCAATTTTATCCACACTTTGACTCATATAACGACCGCGATAAATTCCCGCAGATTTGGCTGTTTGAACCATATCTTTGCTAGGGGGTTTCAAGGTGATAAATATACCCAGGGCTGCCCCTTGTAGTGTCATGGTTCCCTGTAGATCTCTGATGTCTCCTGATTTGACATTACCGGATTTTACTTGAAAAATAATTTTCTCCCGATTGTCTTTATCTCCCTGAAAATAGGCAATAGCATCTACTCCTTTATCTGCCCCTTTTTTATCATTAATCACAGCCCGGTTATTACTATAGGTTAAAACCGCCCATTTCTCAAATTCTTTGCGGGTACGATCATCGGGTTTAGTGGCTAATGCTTTGGCTGATTCTATATCTTTGGGAATACCATTCAGTTCAATTTTATCTAAAACATTTTTACCAAAGGAGTCCTCTAATCGCTTTAACATTAAGCTAATACTCTGATAGGTTATATCAATTCCAATCCAGTTTCTTTCTAATCTCTCCGCTACAGCGATAGTCGTTCCACACCCACAATAGGCATCTAAAATTACATCTCCTTTATTACTACTTGCTTTGATTATTCTTTCTAACAATGCCTCCGGTTTTTGTGTGGGATAACCCAGACGTTCTCTATCTTCTCTATTAAGAGTTTCAATATCTGTCCAATAATCCTCAGCAATTTTTCCTTCATCTAAATAATATCTATAAATTTTATTAGTTTTACTATCCTTTTTTTCTTGATATTGTCTGCCATCAGAATCTGTTCCAACTTTCATGTGAGAATTTTGTTTCCTAGGAATTGTCGCACCTTTTTGGTTAAACGTATGTTCTCTATTGCTTTTGGTATAAAATAAAATCACGTCATGCTTTTTACCAAATCTGTTGTTAGATTTTCCGCCAATTGAATAACACCAAATAATCTCATTTTGAAATTCTCCTTTCTGAGAGCAAAAAATAGTATCTAAAACTATTTTTAAATAATGACTAGCAGTAGGATCGCAGTGGAGATAAAAGCTACCGGTAGATTTTAAAACTCGATGGATTTCCACAATCCTCAGAGTCATACTCACCAGATAAGCGAGAAGACTACCTTTACCTAAAACTTTGGTTAAACCGTCAATTAAATCGATAGTCTGACTGGTAAATTTACCCTGATAGTTGCTTTGAATTTCTTCTAAAGCTTCGTTAGCGTGATTATCCCATGTCCAGGTATCTACAAACGCTTGTGCTTGTGCTTGATCTTCCTTGCCTAAGTTGTTATAAATTTGGTTGTAATTGCGTTTAGAATTAAAGGGTGGATCGATATAACAAAGATCGATCGATTCATCTTTGATATATTTCCGCAGCACTTCTAGGTTATCACCGTAGTATAATTTATTGACCATAGAGATTAAGGGGATTGACTGCATTCTCAATTGTATTATTATTCCCCCTTAAAGAGGACGAATGCAATCGCTCCCGACAATAATATTATTGTCGGGGCGCATCGTGGTCAGTGAGTTGATCGAACTGTGTGCGCTCAAAATTTAATTTTCTTAAGTCTATCTTGCCTGAAAATGAGGGGGTCGCAGGCAGGCACGGATTCCCATTATATAAACAAGTATATGTCAAGTGCTGGGATTTTGTCAAGAGGAATTAAGTAGCTGGTTATAATTAAATTAAAAATGGATTTTAGGTTTGATCCCCCCTGCCCCCCTTGATAAGGGGGGTGCCGATCGGCGGGGGGATCCC
>NZ_JAQMSY010000248.1:0-15736 GCF_028329095.1 Microcystis sp. CS-574 | reverse complement strand
TGCCCGATACGGTCTCTTAGCTTAAAAATTGATTGTTTTCGCCACGACCCCGGCGACTGTTCGAGTTTTGTCAGGGAGATTATGGTGGTGACCCTTGCTACGAAGCGGTCTTTTCTGACCAAGGTTGGGACGGTCTACCACTTCTCTCAATATACAAGGTTGGGTTGACGTAAGGAAACCCAACTCAATTATTAAAAAGTGTTGGGTTTCACTATCGTTCAACCCAACCTACGATGGGACTAAGGCGCTACCTTGGAACCTAATATTAACGAATCTACCTCAAACAATGAAGTACGAATGGGATCAAGACAAGAGCGACGCTAACTTAGAGAAGCACGGACTGAGTTTTGAGGATGCACCGCTAGTTTTTGGTGGTAAATGTGTTACCTTCGAGGATAGCCGTTTCGTTTATGGTGAGATAAGATATATTACGCTTGGCAAATTGAAGGGTCGAGTCGTCTTAATCGTCCATACCCCTCGCTCTAATAAAACTCGTATAATCTCAATGAGAAAGGCAAACAATCGTGAGCAAAAAATCTATCAAAAGCGACTTGAAGAGAATTGATGCGATGACGGATGAGAATATCGATTATTCTGATATTCCGCCGTTAGGTGATGAATTCTTTACCCAAGAAACAGTCTCTTTTTCGACATCAAAGCAGCAATTAACCATCCAACTAGATCAAGATATATTAGAATGGTTAAAAGCCCAAGGGAAAGGATATGAGACACAAATTAACTACATCTTGCGGGAAGTGATGGAACGGCAGCGGCAGTAAAAAACAACGAACCTGATTTGATTACAAGGTTTGTTGTTGCGCTTCATTTTTAAACATCTGATCTATTATTATAGTAAGTGAGCAAGATGCTCACACTTATAATGTATCTAACTTATTGAAAACGACTAGATAAAATTTTCTGAACAGCACAAATACTCGGAGATTTTTTGATGTCTTTAACTTATCGCTGTCAACTACAGAATCGTTCGATTACCCTGACGCAAGAATTGTCCGACAGTGGCGAAGCGAAAGTATGGCACACTAACTTTAATGGGTACTTAGCGAAAATCTACCACAATCCCCATAATGAAAGGGTTGATAAATTACAGTTAATGGTGAGAAATCGGCCCAGTGATCCTAATGCTAATCTTAACCATATTTCCTTCGCTTGGCCCTATTCTATCTTGGAAGATAACCAGGGAAAAGTCGTTGGGTTTTTAATGCCAGAAGTGGTGGGTTCAGAAACATTATTAAAGCTTTGTACGCCCATAATGAGAAGAAAATACAAGTTAGAAACTAATTGGTATTTTCTTCATGTAGTAGCGCGGAATATAGTCGCTATTATCCAAGCAATTCACCTTAAAGGTTATGTTTTGGGAGACATCAAGCTAGAAAATATCTTAGTGAATAATCGGGCGTTGCCTACAATTATTGATACAGATTCATTTCAAGTATCAGATCCCTATAGTAGTAAAATATATCGGTGTTTAGTTGGCTCAGAAGGATTTACACCGGCGGAATTAATCGGAGTGAATATAGCAGATGTAGATCAAACAGAAGTGCATGATCGCTTTCGATTAGGAGTTGTTGTTTATTATCTACTATTTGGCGGGCCGCCGTTTCGGGGATTGTGGCAAGGAGGAGGGGATTCCCTGGAACAGTCGGAACTAATTCGACGGGGACTATGGCCTTTTTCTGGGGATAAATTGCTTGTACCTAGTAATACTACCATACCATTAAATATTTTACATCCCGACTTACACGCCTTATTTTTGCGCTGTTTCAATGAGGGACATAAATTCCCCCACAGACGACCGACGGCTGAGGAATGGCGTGGTACTTTGGAAGCTGCACTAAAAGAGGTTATACGCTGTGGCAAAGTTGATAATCATTACTACAACCGCAGTTACGGAAAGTGTTATTGGTGTGAGCGATTTAGTGATTTAAATTTTGATATTTTTCCGGGGAACAGTATCGCTACTGTGACACCCTTCACCGAAAACCTACCCAAGGGAATAACACTGGAGATGGTGAGCTTACCAGCAGGTCAATTTTTCATGGGATCTCCTGACAGCGATCCCAATGCTAAAAGTCGAGAAAAGCCTCAACACCAAGTTAAAGTCAACAGTTTTGCGATCGGGAAATATCCTGTCACTCAGGCACAATATGAAGCGGTAATGGGAACCAATCCCTCTCTGTTTCAAAATTGTTTTAAAAATAATCCCCAAAATCCGGTAGAAATGGTTAGTTGGGACGAAGCTCAAGCTTTCTGCAAGGAATTGAGTCAAATAACCGGCAAAACCTATCGCCTACCGACAGAAGCGGAATGGGAATATGCTTGTCGTGGGGGGTTAGGAGATTATGCTTGGTATTACGGAAATTCTCAAGATACAACTCATCCTGTGGGCCAGAAAAAGCCCAATGCTTGGGGACTCTATGACATGAGTGGCAATGTTTGGGAGTGGTGCGAAGACAATTGGCACGATAACTATATCGGAGCGCCAAAGGATGGCAGTGCTTGGCTGACAAATGATCATGATTATCAAATAGTGCGGGGCGGTTCTTGGTTCATCAATCCATCTTACTGCCGTTCCGCTTACCGCGACGAATTCTACCGCGACGGCTACGACGACATCGGTTTTCGGGTGGTGTGCGGTGCTGGGAGGACCCTGTAACCCTTATTCCCTTTTTACCCTTTTTTATCCTTTTTACCCTTTTTCTCTTTTTCCCGCCTAGCGGCGGGTCGATTTTTTTGAAAAAATTGAGGTAGTGTTAAATTTTGTTAAGGACAATGAAAAATGAAACAGTTATCGGTTGTTAAAAAGCCGTGGGTTGGGTTGAGGAAGGAAACCCAACCCAATGATTTAAAAATGTTGGGTTTCACTATCGTTTGGCCTAACCTACGATCAGACTACGGACGAAAAAGTGAGCGCCGATCTCCTAGGGTGTGTTAATGTTGGTATAGCCTACCAGCCGACTTTACATGGCGGGTTACTGTAACCTTAACGATCTCAAGTGTTTTGTCAAGGATAATTTGGGGGATTTTGCTCACCAATGAAACAAGCTATTACAGCGAAGGTTGTTAAAATAACCACCAACAAGGCCGAAAAAATCTTGTTAAATTCTGGTTTTAAGAAAAAACAAGCTCAAGTTATCTTAAGCAAAATTACTAATTTTTGTCAACATTGGAAAATTCTTGAAATGTCTTTATTTGGTTCAGTATTAAGGGAAGACTTTCGAGTTGATAGTGATATTGATGTTCTTTATAAGTTTGCTCCCAATCATGGCTGGGATTTGTTTGATATTGTTCAGATGAAAGAAGAATTAGAGGAGATATTCGGACGCAAAGTTGACTTGGTTAATCAAGAGGGACTGAAAAACCCCTATCGTCGTTACGAAATTTTAAAAACTCATCAGCTAATTTATCGTCATGAACAGTCGTGAGGCCGGATATCTTTGGGATATGGTCGAAGCTATTACTAATATCCAAGAATTTATTCAAGATATTTCTGTGGAAGAATATTCCAAGAGTCTTTTGTTACAAAGTGCTGTGGAAAGACAATTAGAAATTTTAGGAGAAGCAGCCCGTAGAATTCCTGAGACTTTTCAACAAAAACACACCAAAATTGATTGGAGGGGAATTATTGGACTCAGAAATATTATTAGCCATCAGTACGATCAGGTTCAACCAGAAATTGTCTGGAATATTATTACAGTAAGACTTTCTCCTTTGCTAGAACAATTGCAGTCTCTATTACCACCATTGCCCCAATGATAATAATTTAAAAAATTAAGTTAATGGCAGATTATGACTGCTATCCTCTCTGGGGAATCGATCAAATAGGTGAGATAGATTTCTCGGAATTACCCTTTAGCAGTGAACAGTAAACAATTATCACTTAGAATGAATTGTAAAGGTTACGAAGCAGTAGTTTTTTTTGATGACGAGGCGGGTATCTTTCACGGTGAGGTGGCCAACGTCCGAGATGTTATCACTTTTCAGGGAGAGAGTGTGGCGGAATTGCAGCAGGCTTTTGCTGATTCAGTGGAAGATTACCTAGCTTTTTGTGCCGAGCGCGGGGAAAAGCCAGAAAAACCTTTTTCTGATAGTTTTCTGTCACAGCTAGACCGGAAATTACACCAACAAATTTAGCAATAGGTAGGTAGGTTGGGTCCTCGGAACGAAACCCAACCCAATTATTTAGGGTTTGCTGAAAAAGGCCTAGGGTGGGGTCAGGCAGAAGGCTCCGAGGCTGCGAGGCAGGAGTTTCAGGCTTTGTTGCCCTGCTTTTTGTACCAGTTTGTGTACTGCACGAAAGATAATGCCAGGTTTTTGAAGGTCCCAATCCTATTTTCGCAGCATGAACATCGGATTTTAACAGGTCAAAAGCCTTATTTTAAAAGGTTTTTACCATTATTCAGCAACCCCTAAATAATTAATTCATAGCGAATTTTCATCTTTCCCTCCTAATTTATATTTTAAAATTAGATTACGAATTTGTTTGACTTGATAAGTCTTTGCTTTTCCTTGTTTGGGTTGTAGATTTAAAATTTCTTCAATTCCTTCTTGAATGAAAATATGATGACTTCCTCGTATTCTCTCATCAAAGCCAAGTTTTCTCAGCAGTTGACAAAGTTGCTCAAACTTTTTCTCGTTTAGCGGCCGCCAGCATTAAATCCCAGGTTTTTTGATTGGCAATTTGGCTATAGGTAGGGTAACTAATGCCATTCAGTCCCAAAGCTTGCAAAGCCCCAATGCTGGCTCTTCTCGACTTTGTGTGATAATTTTTGCTTATGGAATCGTGAAATGTTGACTGAGAAGGACTTTTACGACTATTTTGCCGAAGAAACTATCAGTATAGGCTTCGTTTCCACACATAAACCAGAAGAGCCCAATGCTTCCCCGTCTCCACAGTAAAATAGGCAATGCTCACCCTAGTCATGCAAGGCGTAAAATTTCCCAGATTTTCGGATATTCTCGCTAACTACTTTTGTAGATCTTCATTGGCCCGAAAAATCGCTTCTTGACCATCACTAGAGGACACAAAACCCATAAAAGCTTTAACCGCTTCACTAGCAGGTTCTTTGTAAACATAGTAAAGGGTACGCTGCCAAGGATAATTAGGTTCACTGGGTAAAATTCCCTCAATAGCGATCGCTCTTACGGTTTTTTGGTCGGCAATTTGGCTATAGGTGGCGTAACTAATGCCATTCAGTCCTAAAACTCGCAAAATTGGGGTGGTGGCATCTCTATCCATCATTTGAAAATTAGTTCCCCTACCAAATTCCCCCCCTTGCAGGACTTCCTGACGAAAACTTTGATAAGTGCCACTAATAGGAGGACGATTAATCACTTGAATAGTAGCAGCAGAACCTCCCACCTCCGACCAAGAGGTGATTTTTCCGGTAAAAATATCTTTAACTTGGGCAGTGGTTAACCCCCCCGCAAAGGGATTTTTTACTCCCACTACAACAGCGATCGCATCTCGAACGATCGGACTAGAAGCCAATCCCTGAGAGCGTTCTGACTCGGTTAAAGGTCGTGACACCGCCGCAATATCGATCGCCCCCCGGGCTACTTCCTCTAATCCCTTATCAGATCCTTGAGCATTTGTCAAGACTTCTACCCCCTGAAATTTGGCCGTTAAAGCGGCTTTTAAGGCTTGATTAATCTGTACCATACTGGTGGAGCCGTTAATGCGAATTGTCGTGCCACTGGGGATAGAAGTCGGTGGGGCAAAACTGACCACTCGCTGGGGTAAAGGGGGAGGGGGTAGGGGAGAGGAGGCACTTTCCGATGTTGGCGATTTTTGCGGACTTTTACTGCTGCCACAGAGAAAAAATTCTTGACCCGCAGCACATTGACTTTGTAGCCAAAAGTAACCCCCACCTAAAATGCCCGCAGTGGCTAAAAGAGCGATTATTAAAGCAGTTGTTTCGTTTTTTTGAGACATACCCATCATTTGCTGACATTAGGGGGTCGATCGCCCCGACACCGGTGATCAATGGAAGTTTCGATGATATTATCTTAGTGCATGGAAATCCACTCTTGATTTAGGACTGTATATCATGACCCACGCACCTATATCCCCAGTCGTACTGGTTATCCTTGATGGTTGGGGTTATCGCCCGCAAAGGTCGGATAATGCGATCGCAATGGCGAAAACCCCGATTATGGATAGTCTCTGGGAAGTGTATCCCCACACCTTAATCCGCACCTCCGCTAAGGATGTGGGACTACCGGAAGGACAGATGGGTAACTCGGAAGTTGGCCACCTCAATATCGGAGCGGGGCGGGTTGTACCACAAGAATTAGTACGGATTTCCGACGCGATCGAAGATGGTTCGATTCAACAAAATCAGGCTTTATTAAAACTCTGCGCCGAGATTCGCCCTAAAAAAAGCAAATTACACCTAATTGGTTTGTGTTCCGAGGGGGGAGTTCATTCCCATCTCGATCACTTACTGGGATTATTAGACTTAGCGAAAGTGCAAGGGATTAGCGATGTCTGCATTCATGTCATCACCGATGGTCGCGATACCAACGTCACCGACGGAATGCCGGCGATTAAACGGATTCAAGAACATATTAATAAAATTAAACTCGGTCGCCTGGTGACTCTCAGTGGGCGTTATTATGCCATGGATCGGGATCGCCGTTGGGATCGGGTGGAAAAAGCCTATAACGTGATGACCAGTGATCAAGGTATCGACGGGCGATCGATTACTGAAGTATTACAGGCATTTTATGATCAAAATATTACCGATGAATTTATTCCCCCCACCAGAATTGCCCCGGGGGCGATCGAAGCAGGCGATGGGGTGATATTCTATAATTTCCGTCCCGATCGAGCTAGACAGTTATGTTATGCCCTGACTATGCCCGATTTTGAAGATTTCGATCGAGATTTAATTTCTCCCCTCAGTTTTGTTACTTTCACCCAATACGATCCGAAATTACCGGTAGATGTGGCCTTTGCTCCCCAGAATTTAAATAATATTTTAGGACAGGTGATCGCTCAACAGGGATTAAAACAGTTTCGTTGTGCAGAAACCGAAAAATATCCCCACGTCACCTACTTTTTTAATGGGGGGTTAGAAAAACCCTTTGAGGGAGAAGTACGCGAATTAATTCCTAGTCCAAAAGTCGCCACCTATGACCAAGCTCCGGCCATGTCGGCAGCCGCGGTGACAACAGCAGTCTGTGCGGCGATCGAACAGGGGATCTATAGTCTGGTGGTAGTCAATTACGCTAACCCCGATATGGTGGGTCATACGGGCATTTTAGACGCGGCCATGAAAGCAGTGGAAACGGTGGATCTATGCTTGGCTAAGTTGTTAAGTAGCATCAATAAATTGGGGGGAACAGTGTTAATCACTGCCGACCACGGTAACGCGGAAACGATGGTGGATGAGTCGGGTAATCCTTGGACGGCCCACACGACTAATCCCGTTCCTTTAATTTTAATTGAAGGGGAAGGGAGAAAAATACCCGGCCACGGTGGCGATGTGCAGCTGCGGGATGATGGTCGTTTAGCCGATATTGCCCCCACTATCCTGGAAATTCTCTCTATTCCCGTCCCGATAGAAATGACCGGGCGATCGCTGATTAAACCGGCCGAAGTGGAAATTAAAGCCAGTCGCACTCCCGTCCGCATCTCGCTTTAACGAGTAAAAAGTCAAGAAAGGGGAATTTTATGCTGAAAACCATCGAAGGTGTTTATCGAGATGGACAAATACACCTAACCGAGTTACCCAATGATATTAGCGATCGCTCACAAGTGCTGGTGACTTTTCTCGATCAAATCGATCCTAGTAAGCTCAGACAACTGATGGAGTATTTAGAGAGCATTGAGGGGATTCAGCAAGGTTTTGAGGAGATAAACTCCGGTAAAACCCGTCCTCTTGCCGATTTTGCCCAAGAAATGGCCGAAAAATATGGTATTTCAGGTTGAAATTACCCCAACTGCCACGGCACAGATCGAAAAAGCCTATCGCTGGTATCGAGGTTATAATGCCGAGTTTGCTGACCGTTGGTTTCGAGGATTAATGAATGCTATTGCGACTCTGCAAGAGAAACCAACTCGTTGTGCTTTAGCGCTCGAACAGACGATTTTTCTACCCAAAGAAGTCCGACAACTTTTTTATGGGAAAGGTAAAAATGTCTATCGAGTGCTTTTTACAATTAGAGATAGTACGGTTTATGTGTTAAGTAGCTGGTTATAATTAAATTAAAAATGGATTTTAGGTTCGATCCCCCCTGCCCCCCTTGATAAGGGGGGTGCCGATCCCCCCTTAGTCCCCCCTTTAATCCCCCCTTGATAAGGGGGGTGTCTGACAACTTTTAACGCCTACCTACTTATATGTTCGCCATAGCGCCCAAGCACCACTAACACTTGAGGATATAGAGGATGAAGAGGACCCTAGTTGATAACTAATTCAAAGCTGACGGCTTGATAACTGCTATACTTTGTAATGGAAAATAGAGAGTAATAATCATGACAGTGGTGCTGGTAGTACAGATTATTTGGGCGCTGGCGGCGGCCTTTCTGGCGATTTTGGTGTTATTACACAGTCCCAAAGGGGATGGTATTGGCGGTATTGGCGGCCAATCACAGATTTTTACCAGCGCAAAAACGGCGGAAAAAACCTTAAATCAGGTGACTTGGGCGTTGGGGACTGTATTTATCACCCTAACTATTGTACTGAGCGCCGGCTGGTTAAATCGCTAAATGCTAAGAGGTCGGTTCTCTTTTCTAGGACTCGCAGCCTTGGCGAGTCTCTTGCTGTTTTCCTATTCTTTGATTGCCGACAGTCGATCGCTACCAGAGTTAAAAACCCATCCTTTACCCGCTAATTTAGCCCAATGGCAAGAGCAAAACCAGTCCGGGGATTATTTTGATGCTGTGGAAATCAGTCCCGTGGGGGCGTTGATTTGGTCGCAATTTCCCGTGAAGATTTATGTTCACAGCGATCGCAGTTCTTGGCTGAGTTTGGTACAACAGGCGATCGCTGAATGGGGGCAGTATTTGCCGATGGAGTTGGTAAATCGGGCAGAATTGGCCGATATCCTCATTAAACGGGAGTTACCGCCGTCGGGAGTCCGTTTTAATCCCGAAACTGGTAAGTTAGAACTGCCCCGGGTGCGTTCTGCCATAACACAATACGAGATTTTTGTCAAGGAAAATCGCTTAACTCATCGGATGAGTATCCAGATTAGTCCTAATTTAGCCGATCGGTCGGCCTTAGCGGCAGCGCGGCACGAATTAGGTCACGCTTTGGGAATTTGGGGTCATAGTCCCCTGGAGACGGATGTGATGTATTTCGCTCAAACTAGAGATATTGCCCCGATTTCTAGCCGGGATATTAACACTTTAAAAAAGGTTTATCAGCAGCCAACTAAGTTAGGTTGGCAGATGGATCAGCTAGGGTATCTAATACCTGAATAGGTAAATATTGCTCTTCAGTCGGTTCTGCTATTAAAAAGTATAAGTTATGGATATACTTAGGGCTTGCTGAATAATGGTGAAATATAGACGAAGTAAGGGTTTTAGGGTCTTGTTTCGCGAAACAGGTGCAAGATTTTGAGAGAATCGTGGTTCAAAACCTTGCGTCTTCATGGTTCCGCGTCCTGTAGGGGCGAAGCATTCGGGCAATAACCTATCGGTAAAACCGGAGATTTTCTATCCGAATGCTTCGCCCGTACTTTTTGCCGCAAACCCCTACTTAACTGACTAAGATGCAGCAATGTTCCTGACTCCATTGCTATCTGTTAACCTATAGATAGAATATTTTAAATCAGCTTATGAAAGTGGTGCGGCTGGCTTGGGTGTTAACTTTGGCATTGATGATCATGCCGCCGACAACAGTGGCACAAACACTGGAGCAGTTATGGCAACAGGGTGAAACCGCTCAAGCGCAAAAAAAATACCCGGAAGCCGAAAGAATCTGGCGACAAATTATTCAGCTTGATCCTAACAGTGCTGTGGCTTTTAGCAATCTCTGCGCCGCGCTATTCCGTCAAAATAAGTTAGACGAAGCACTGATTTTCTGTCAAAAAGCTCTCGCTCTCGATCCAAAACTTCCAGAAACCTACAAAAATATAGGTAATGTCCTATATTTCCAGAAAAAACTGACGGAAGCCGAGGAAATGTACCGTAGGGCGCTCGCTCTTGATGATAAGTATGTCTATGCCTACAACAATCTCGGTAACGTGCTGTATAACCAGAAAAAACTGAAGGAAGCGGAGGAAATGTACCGTAGGGCCTTAGATTTACCGGATAATACTACTGGGACTCCTACTACCGCTCACACCCTTGCCCATAATGGTTTGGGTCTGCTCCTACAGGAACAGGGCAAGCTAGAGGCAGCGATCGCTGAGTTCGAGAAGGCGACGAAAATCGATCCCCAGTATGAATTTGCCAGCAATAACCTGCAAGAGGCCCGGCGCTTGTTATCCTTGCAGCAACAACCAGAGCAGATCATCGCTTTGAATAATACTAAATATTTACCCCAAGAGGATCCCCTCACCCGGATCAAGCGATCGATCGTTAAAATCAGTGTTGTCTTTACCGGTAACGCCAAGGGGACTGCCTACGGTACGGGTTATGTGGTCAAACGCCGGGGAACAACGGTGTGGATTATCACTAATCGTCATGTGGTGGTCGATCGCGACACGGAACAGAAGGGCGATAATCTGGAAGTGGAACCCTATTATGGCGAAAATCTACCCAACCTCCCGCGCGATCGTGTAGTGGCTAAAATAATTCACATCACCCAACCCCAAGAAAACTTGGATTTAGCTTTGCTGGAAGTCACGGGTTTACCAGACGATATCAGTCCTTTAACCTTTCATCAAGGCGAAATTAACCCACAAACACCGATTTCTATCATCGGACATCCTGAATCAAAAGATTGGTCGAAGTACGAGGCGATTACCATCGGCATTCAG
Organism: Microcystis sp. CS-574; assembly: GCF_028329095.1. Taxonomy (NCBI): domain Bacteria; kingdom Bacillati; phylum Cyanobacteriota; class Cyanophyceae; order Chroococcales; family Microcystaceae; genus Microcystis; species Microcystis sp. CS-574. Next base: position 4,786 of record NZ_JAQMSY010000248.1, on the reverse strand, counting down.
TCTAGTAGCGGCAATTTATTAATCGATGTGAGTCTGGCCGTGGGGGGGTCTGGCAGTCCAGTATTTGATCAGGAAATGCGGGTGATCGGATTGATGTTTAAAACGATTAACGAGTCCCAAATCGATTCTTCCGGTATCGGTTTCGCTTACCCAATCGATCGAGTTCTCCAAAAATTAGCTCAATGGCAGGTGGTTGTACCATGAAAAAATCATTTATTGTCCTCAACTTAACAATTCTTAGTCTTATTTTGGTCTCGTTCTTCCCTATTCAAGCTCAAAACTGTGGGACGGGAAATACTAGATCTAGCAACTATATCCAGAGAGATAATGACAAGCGCTGTGAGGGAATAGCTCCGATCGATATTGCGGGCAGTTTTAGTCTTATTTCCCTTTCTATCGGCCGGATTCGGGAGATGACTGACTCCCTAAAGTTGGAAGTGCCTAGTCGTAATAACCGAGCGCCAAAAGTGATAGTGCGTTCTTTGCCAAAAAATTATCAACTCGCTCCCTTCACCTTGCGTCCCCAAGGTTCTCGCTATCAATTTAAATGGTCTAACTATGTTATTGATCGCGAAGATATCGCCCTTGAAAGTCTGCGGGCCACGGCCTCTATCAGTGACGGTAAATTGATCTATTTGCCAGTTATTTTTAATCAGGCAAAAACCTATGATATCGTCCTTTTTGCTAATGTGCGTAGCCAGATCAAAGAATTACAAATCCTCCAGAACAACGAGGTTATCTATGAGACTTCTCGCCCTAACTGGCAACCAAAAGGAGAAATTTTCTTTAGTTGGGATGGTCGTACTTCTGATGGTAAACTGGCTAAGGCGGGATTGTACGAATTGCGAGTCAAAGCTTTATTAGAACAAGATGATGCTCCTCCCAGAAATGCCCCGATTAATATAACTTTTGAACATAATCCCCAGTGGCTAAAATGAAGTCCAAGCATAATTTTAAAAGTTTCTGGCGATTTATCAGGAAAAATCTCAAGTTTTGCACAGTTTTTATAGTTACTCTAGCACTGGTTTTCCTGTCAATTTTTTGGGGAATTATCCCAGTTAAACAAAACTTTGAAGGCAATTTATTGGTAAAAAGCTTTAGTTTTACCTGTCAAGAAAACGAAAGTTTATTGCTCAAAGATGTCTATAATCTTTCCCAAATAGATCTATCGGGACTGAAAAAATTTACCCTCGCTGGCATTTTTAGCAGTCTTGCAGATACCGAACTGAATAAACGAGAGCGACTAGAAATTGAATCAATCCGGGAAAATAGCACTTTAACAATTACCCCGACGGCGGATTTTATCCTGCAAGAACTCCGTTTACAAAAGGAAACTAGAGTTAAAAATCTCAAATACGCGCCTTTTAATAATCTTTTGGCTTTTAGTTTGCAGCCAAATTCTCAACCAGTAAATTTATCATTTAATCCTAGCGGCAACCCGATTAAAATAACTCTCTCTGGTTATAAAATTGCTAATTTACCCCAAAAAAAAGAGGATATTCCCCTCGAATTTAATCTCAGTACCACCGAATTTAAATTAGAAATACAACAAGCGATCGATGTTAATTTACAACTTTCTCAAGAGCAAGAACAGCCTATTTTTTGGCGCAATATTAAAGTTAATAATGTTAGATTTGAGCGACCGATTATCACTGGTAATAATGTGAGAGATGACTTAGTGGAATCGACAATTATTTCTGGTAATATCCGGATGGCTCAACAGGATCTTAAGCTAGAAGAAAATCAATTCCTAATCGTCGAGAAACCGGGGGTAGAGATATTAAATCAGATAAAAATTATCCGAGAGGATAGTAACCAAAACCTCAAACTAAAAACCACGGGGGAAAACTTGCAGATTACCGAGGCATCACAAGGTTTAGAAGTGAGCGTTTCCGGCAATACCAACAGCATCCAAGTGGGGTTAAATCCGCGACTACCGATCGCCCAAATTCAAGGCAGTTTTTTATCCCGTTATCTTGGCAGCGAGGCGATCGTGGCGATAATTTCCTTTTCTGCTGGTTTAATCGTTTCCTTGCTTTCGTGGTTATTCGATAATTTTCCCGCTTCTCCCTAAAAATTACCGTCCCGCTCGCTAAACTGCCAAATTGATAAGATCCTTTGACCTTTCGCCGCCCTATTGAGCAAAACTAGGTATAAACACTTTCTTAAGAATTAACCTATGTCACAATAGATGAGGATAAACCAAATAGTGTGAAATTGTAAACTAGGTATTACTGAATGGAACCGCTTTATCAGTACGCGTGGCTAGTTCCCGTCCTGCCTTTGGTAGGCGCTACCCTAGTCGGCGCGGGCTTAATTTCCTTTAATGAAGTCACCAATCGTCTGCGACAGGTGAATGCTGTATTAATCATTTCTACCCTCGGCGCGTCGATGGTGCTTTCTTTTGCGCTGCTGTGGAGTCAAATCAATGGACACGCTCCCTACAACCAAATGATCGATTGGGCATCGGCGGGTAACTTTCACCTGAAAATGGGTTATACGATCGATCACCTCAGTGCTTTAATGTCGGTTATCGTCACCACCGTGGCCTTTTTGGTGATGATTTATACCGATGGTTACATGGCCCACGACCCCGGTTATGTGCGTTTTTACGCCTATCTGAGCATTTTTAGCAGTTCTATGCTCGGTTTGGTCATCAGTCCCAACCTCGTCCAGATCTACGTTTTCTGGGAATTGGTGGGGATGTGTTCCTATCTGCTAGTAGGTTTCTGGTTCACTCGTCCGGCGGCTGCCGAGGCCTGTCAAAAAGCCTTTGTTACCAACCGCGTCGGCGATTTTGGCTTATTACTGGGAATGCTGGGTCTTTTCTGGGCCACCGGTAGCTTTGAGTTTGATATCATGGGTGAACGTCTAGAGGAATTAGTCTCTTCTGGAGCCATTGCCGGCAGTTTAGCGGCATTATTCGCCGTTTTAGTCTTCCTTGGCCCCGTGGCCAAATCAGCCCAGTTTCCCCTTCATGTCTGGCTACCGGATGCCATGGAAGGTCCGACCCCGATTTCGGCCCTGATTCACGCCGCCACGATGGTAGCCGCCGGAGTTTTCCTGATTGCCCGGATGTATCCCGTTTTTGAGCCAATTCCCACGGCGATGACGGTAATTGCTTGGACGGGGGCCTTTACTGCCTTTCTAGGGGCAAGTATCGCCCTCACCCAGAATGATATCAAAAAGGGTTTAGCCTATTCCACCATCTCCCAATTGGGTTACATGGTTATGGCTATGGGTATCGGCGCTTATAGTGCGGGATTATTCCACCTGATGACCCACGCTTATTTTAAAGCGATGTTGTTCCTCGGTTCCGGTTCGGTCATCCACGGTATGGAGGATGTGGTCGGTCATGAGCCGGTTTTAGCGCAAGATATGCGGATGATGGGCGGTTTACGCAAGTATATGCCCATTACTGCCCTAACTTTCCTGGTGGGAACTCTGGCCATCTGTGGGATTCCTCCTTTCGCTGGTTTCTGGTCGAAGGATGAAATTCTCGGTTTAGCTTTTGAGGCGAACCCGTCCTTATGGTTAATCGGTTGGGCTACTGCGGGTTTAACGGCTTTTTATATGTTCCGGATGTACTTTAACACTTTTGAAGGGGAGTTTAGAGGCACTAATAAGGAGATTAAACGCCGACTGTTAGCCAATGCGGGCGCGATTCCGGCTTTTGGACCGGGGGCAATGAATGTTAAGCAATTAGACTCGGAAGCACAGGAAGAAGACAACCACGGCCATCATGCCCATGAACCCCACGAATCGCCAATTACTATGACTTTACCTCTCATGATTTTGGCGGTTCCTTCTTTGTTAATCGGTTTGGTGGGTAAACCTTGGCAGAATTTCTTCGAGGGTTTTATTCATGTTCCTAACGAAGTGGTGGAAGAAGTTCATGCTTTTGATTGGACAGAGTTTCTGATTATGGCGGGTAATTCGGTGGGGATTGCTTTAATCGGGATTACTGTCGCTTCTTTGATGTATCTCCAGAAGAAAATTGACCCCGCAACTATTGCCGAAAAATTCCCCGCTTTGTATCGTTTTTCCCTGAACAAATGGTACATTGATAATCTCTATGATCGAGTTTTTGTACAGGGTTGTCGTCGTCTCGCACGGCAAATTATGGAGGTGGATTATCGCGTTATCGATGGGGCTGTGAATTTAACCGGTTTAGCTACTCTTGTCAGTGGTGAAGGTCTTAAATACCTTGAAAATGGTCGCGCCCAATTCTACGCTTTAATTGTCTTTGCCGCAGTTTTGGGCTTAGTAATTGTCTATAGTCTGGTGTAGATTTTTAATCGGTTGACTAAAGATTTTTGGGGGCGCGAAGCCCCTTTTTTCAGCTTTAAGTCTCCCTTGTTAATCTGTTGAGTATAGGCTACATATCAGGACAGGCAAAAGGGAACAGGGAGAATAAATAATCAGTCTTTAATAACTGGATTTATTGTAAGATAATATTACATTTTTTGGGGAAGAAAAAGTATAGATATGAAACTATAACAAAGATAGATTTAAACTCTGATAAAAACTCTTGAGTCGCAGACAAAATATGGCTCTTCGTTACTCTTTATGCTAAATCAACATACAAGATGCCAAGACAACATACTTCTAACCCAAAAATTCCGAAAGTTTCTAAAGCCATAGGCTCTCCGTTTTATTAGTTTAAGTTTATTGTTGATTCCCTCGACCATCCCATTCGTTGTCCTTCGCTCGAAATAACTAATTATTTCTCCAAACCAGTTTCGGATTGTTTGACAACTCTTAGTAAAAACACTGGAGGATTTTG
>NZ_JAQMSY010000247.1:0-13415 GCF_028329095.1 Microcystis sp. CS-574 | reverse complement strand
TGCCAAAACTATTGGATGTTCTTTGATTCTTTCTACTGTACTTTTGGCTTGGGCGGCAATTATATCTGAGGGGTGAAAATAGGGGGAATTCCAAAAGTCGTAGGTGGCACTCGCTGCGGCTAGATTTCCCGAAGCTTGTGGCACACTTGTACTAGGTTGACTGGCCAAGTTTTCTACGATACTGATTAACCTTTTCTTTCTTCTGGTGTCCCCTAGGTCTGCATACTGTAATTCTTGGGCTGCCCATTTCTCCATTTTTTTGCTTACCTCCACCTTAATTCCTTCTTTCAAAACTATACCTATCAATCGTTTCGCTTTTTTTTAAGTTTCTTCTCTTTTTGTTAAGAAAGATCTGACTAATGGATAGCTTATTAAGGGGGGACTAAGGGGAGATCAGAGGCAAAATCTATCTTCAATTTAATTATAACTACTTACTTATAATCTCTCTTTTTTAACAAAAAATAATTTCCCCTACATAGCTTGATTTTTGCTCAGGTTAATTTTTGGTGATTGCTATCAGATTACAACATTTGCTCGAAAACTTGACAGATGCGGGGTTGAAAGCGCTGACGGTGTTTTATTTTTAAAAAAGGGCGCGTAAATTCGAGATAGCGAGGGGATAAACCGGAAGTATCGATGACTCGAATTGATCGCAATGTGCCTAATTGTAATTCCTTTTGAACCATCAATTCGGAAATGCCGGCAGCTGCCGAACTATTCTCGATAATCGCTTTCACCATTTCTCCAGTATTTAACAGCAAAGTCACCTTTAATGTGCGTAAATCGATACTCCAATTCCGTAGCGCTTCCTCGAATCTTTGTTGAGTTCCCGATCCCGATTCTCGCATTACCCAAGGGGTTTCCACTAATTCCGGCAATTCGATCGCTTCTCTTTTATACCAGGGATGAGAACGTCCGACAATAATTAATAGGCGATCGCTGCTGACGATCTCCTGTTCTAAACAATTTGTTAAATCACTCTTGACTTCTCCCTCGATTAATGCTAGGTCAAAACGTCCGTTAGCCGTACCCAGACAGATTTCTTCCGTATTAGCTAGGGTGCAGTTGATCTTAATTGCCGGATAGCGCTCCTGAAAATCGCTAATTTTTGCCGGCAGCCAATAGTTACCAATAGTCAAACTCGATCCTAATTGTAGTTCTCCCCGTTGCAAGTCGTTAAATTCCGCCAATCCCCTTTCTGTCAAAGTTACCTGGGTAAGAATGCGTTGCGCTTCTAATTGCAGTAAACGTCCTGTTTCCGTGATCTCGATATGACGACCGACGCGATGGAATAATTTCACCCCGTATTCACTTTCTAGGGAGGCAATGGCGGCACTGACGGCCGGTTGGGTGATATATAAAGCTTCTGCTGCTTTGGTGAAGTGGAGATGTTCAGCAGTCGCGAGAAAGATTTCCAGTTGATCTAGGGTCATTCTGGCCATGGCAAGGGGTTTTTTGTCTCTATTGGTCTTTCCATCATTTTAATTTATTAAATCAACAAGAAAGAATATTTGATTTTATTAATAGCTCTTTCTAGAGTAGAAGTAGGGCGATCGAGATCAGAAGAGCCGATTAAGAAAAAAATCCTATGACTACCATGATTACTGCCATATCCACAGCAATAGCGGCCTTTATTGCCACTAATCTCGATGACATCCTGATTTTGACGATTCTTTTTACCCAGGTCAATAAACTTTTTCGCCGTCGTCATATCGTTATCGGTCAGTATTTAGGCTTTATCCTGCTAATTTTGGCGAGTTTAACTGGCTTTTTCGGGAGTTTCTTAATTCCGGCTCAGTGGATTCGTTTTCTCGGTCTGTTGCCTGTGATTTTCGGGATTCGGAGTCTCTGGCAGCGAGAGGAAACCGAGACGGATAATAATATCGAGGTGGTCGTAGGATCGGCACCGTCTTCTCCTTTGCTGGCCTGGTTTTCCCCTCAAACCGGCGCTGTGGCGGCAATTACCATCGCCAATGGTAGTGATAATATCGGCATTTATCTGCCGCTGTTCGCTAGTAATACCTGGCAAAATTTAGTCACTATCGTCAGCGTTTTTCTGATCTTGGTGGGTGTTTGGTGTTTTACTGCTCATCAGTTGACTAAATTACCGGCGATCGCTAATTTAATTAGCAGTCACGGCAGCCACTTTGTCCCCTGTGTACTGATCGGTTTGGGTGTATTTATAATCAAGGAAAGTCTTCCCCTCGCTTTCTTGGCCCTATCCTTAAGCTATGGATGGGCGCTTTTCCAGCAGCAAGCAGAATCTATTTAATTTTTGATTCAATACAAATACATTTAAAAAGAGATTTTAGATTTTTTCCATACCATCTATAACTCAAGTGCCATAGAATAACATCATCTTCTCAAGTGCTCCCCTTGAAACGGACCCCCAGTCATCTCGATCATGTTATTTTTTCTCAAATCACCAGTGACGGAAAGCAAGACCAGCATTAAACCGAAAAAAGTCAATCCCAATCGAGTCCGCGATCATCTGGCCAATGAACGCACCTATCTGTCTTGGATGCGAACGGCGATCGCATTAATGGGTTTTGGTATGGTTATCCTGCGTTTACGGGCCTTTCATCCTCCTCTGGTTCCCCGGCCCGGTTATGGCTGGAAATTAGGCTTAATGTTTGCTTTAGTGGGTTTATTGACCGTATTTTTGACCACAGCCCATTATTTTACAGTCAGACGAGATATAGATGAAGATACCTACGAACCAGCCGATCGATGGGTGGTACTATTTAGTTTAGCGATCGTCATTCTCGGTGCGGGAATTATCTATTTTGTCGCCACCAGTCCCGATCTGTTGATCGGTAGTATGATGACTTTCGAGTAAACTCTGGGGATTAGGTGGGTTGGAGTAAGCGCCAACTGACCGTGACTAGAACCGTATAAAGCAGTATTTTTAGGGCATTTTTGGGGAAATATTCCGATAATCTTGCTCCCACTACTACCCCCGGTATCCCACCTAACCAGATGGGAAGTACCAGATTCCAATCTACCGTTCCTAATCCCAGATGACCGATGGAAGTACAGGTTAAGAGGATGGACGCTTGCGATAGATCTGTACCGACTAATTTGCGAGAATCAAGGTGAAAAAAGGTCATCAAGACCAATGCAAACAAGGAACCACTGGAAATACTGGTTAAACCGACCAAATAGCCTAAAACTGCCCCTAATATCGTTGTTTTTATCTGACCGGAGCGAGTGGTTAAATCTAATTTTGGCCAGGACCAAGGGGACAAATCGGGAAAAAACAAGGAGATTAGTAGTTCTAGGGCCGCTAGGACAGTCACGATCATCAAGACAAGACCGATGATATGGGGCAGCCATTGATCGAGATTGAGGGAGCTATTCTGCTGAAAATAGCGAAAACCGACTAATCCTAACAGAGAACCGGGTACACTGCCAATTACCAGCCATTTTACCACCTCTAACTCGATCGTTTGCTGTTGCCAGTGACGAACGGTGCCGACCACTTTCATCAACCCGGCCGCCACCACATCGGAACCCACTGCGGTGGTAGCGGGAACCTGAAATACAAAGATCAATAGGGGTGTAATCAAGGATGAACCACCAATTCCCGTTAATCCCACGATAATTCCGATAAAAAAGCTAAATATTGCCAATAAAGAATAGTCCATTTTTGCCTCAGTCGTCTCTCTTCTCCAGTGCGTTTCTGGTCTTTAATGGACAAAATTAGTTAATTAAGCCTTTAAAAAAGTAAAAAAGAGTAATAGTAAGCTTTTATCGCTGTTTAATCTTTTTAGTCTCCGTTTATAACCAGTAATCTCCCGAATCGAAACTTAATTTTCTTGCTATCTTGTAAAATGTAATTGTATTTTAATACGACTGCGATTAAATCATGGTTAAAATACGGTCAAACCCTATACATTTTTTGCCAGAGGATTAACCACCGTGAGTATCATCATCGAGCAAGTATCGAAAAAATTCGGCACCTTTACCGCTTTAGACAACATCAATCTAGAGATCAAATCGAATCGTCTGGTGGCACTGCTGGGGCCGTCTGGTTCAGGAAAAACTACTCTCCTGAGAGCGATCGCAGGATTAGAACCCCCCGACACAGGCAAAATTATCATCAACGGCAAAGACACAACCCATTTAAACGTCAGAAAAAGGAATATTGGCTTTGTTTTTCAGCATTATGCGCTTTTTAAACACCTGACGGTGCGTCAGAATATCGCTTTCGGTTTAAATATTCGCAAAGCTACCCCGAACTACATTCAAAAACGAGTGGACAATCTCTTGAGTTTAATTCAATTGCAGGGATTAGGCGATCGCTATCCGGCCCAACTATCCGGGGGTCAACGTCAACGGGTTGCCCTGGCCCGGGCCTTAGCGGTGGAACCGGAAGTATTATTATTAGATGAGCCTTTTGGGGCCTTGGATGCCAAAGTTAGAAAAGAGCTCCGGATTTGGTTGCGACAGTTACACGAGGAGGTCCATGTCACCAGTGTTTTTGTCACCCACGACCAAGAGGAAGCCATGGAAGTGGCCGACGAGATCGTAATTTTCAATGAGGGTAAAATCGAACAGGTGGGAACTCCCGATCAGGTGTACGATCATCCTGCCTCTGCTTTTGTGATGAGTTTTATCGGCCGGGTGAATGTTGTACCACCAACCTCGGCTGCACTGTTCGAGCAGCTTGGGGGGGGTACTAACGGAGTCAAGATTTTCATTCGTCCCCACGACCTAGAAATTCTCTCTTCTCCCAATGGGTCTAGCATTGAGGCAAAAGTCGAGCGCATTATCCATCTGGGTTGGGCCATCGATGTGGAATTAATTCTACCGGATCGCTCTCTCCTGATTGCCCATCTGAATCGAGAACAACTGGCTCAACTGCATCTCAAAGTCGGGGAGCAAGTTTATGTTCGTCCTCGGGATGCTCGCGTTTTTGCCTAAAAGTCAGCCTTATTGTTAGCACCTGACTCGAATAAAATCGTCAACATTAAAGGTCCTAATAGGTGTAGGGTCATGAATGCACACGGCTGCTGGTAGCTTCGCATCATGTCCCTACACACCCTTAGGAGTCTTATGCAAATAATACTAAATCCGTTGAGTATAGGCTACACATCAGGACAGGCAATAGATAATCAGCTTTTAATAACTAGATTTAGTATAAGGCCTTTTTGAGTTGTAAATTAAAAGCTACCAACTCCAGTCCACAAAAGGGTTCTATCCAGCGATCAAAGTTTTGCTGATCTGCTAAAATTTTGATTGATGATAGCAGTTTAGTTTTGATATCTTGACATTTAATCGGGGGAACAATGACGGTTGTTTTCATTAACAACTAATAGATAATTAAATGAATACACCGGGGTAAACATTGAAAATCTCTCCTAAAATTTCACCTTGAGCTTTACTAATAGATCGCTTGCCATTAACAATTTCTGAAACCACACCCTTAGAACCAATTTTACCAACTAAATCAGCTTGTTTCCTGTTGTTAGCTGACATTAAGTGTAATAATACTTCCTGGGGTGAAGCTGGTTCGGGTTGAGGTTGTTTGGCATCAAAATCCTTAATAATTGTCGCCATTAATTTAACCATCGCGGTTTCTTCTGGTAGTCGCTCCTGTTTACTAATTAGATTAAGGAGAAGATGACGAGCTTGCTCATATTCTTCTTCATTTTCAATGATCTTGGGTTGAAATTTAGTCAACAGTTGATTATAAATATTGTCATCAAGTGCTAGGGTCATTTTTCTTTCGGTTAGACTGAACTTTTTGGGTGTGTTACTACTTAACTTAAACCAGCGATTTTAACCAACCGTACCAAGCATCTAAACCTTCTCCTGTGGTAGCGGAAACTTGAAAAACTTTCAGATTGGGATTAACCTGATAGGCGTAATCTAAACAGCGATCGAGGTTAAAATTAACATAGGGCAGTAGGTCTATTTTTGTCAAGATCATGACTTGAGAAGCGTGGAACATATAGGGATATTTAATCGGTTTATCTTCCCCTTCGGTGACGGAAAGAATGACGACTTTGGCATTTTCTCCTAAATCAAATAAAGCAGGACAAACTAGATTACCGACATTTTCGATCATGACTAAAGAATTCATCGGTGGATCGAGTTCGATTAATCCTCTCTCTACCATTGATGCTTCTAAATGACAACCTGTTCCGGTGTTAATTTGGATAACCTGACAACCGGTTTCACTAATTTTTTGAGCATCATTAGCTGTAGCTTGATCTCCCTCAATCACACTGATAGGAATAGAGGTTTTTAAATCGGAAATTGTGCGAGTTAACAGGGTAGTTTTTCCCGAACCGGGGGAAGAAACCAGATTAAGAGCAACAGTTTTTCTACCCTTCAACCAACCGCGATTTTGTGCCGCTAATAGATTATTTTTTGCCAGCAGATTTTGCTCAACTTGGAGAATGTTACCATGAATTTGAGCGTGAATTTCTGCGGGATGATGGGGATGCTCATGATCGTGAGCGTGAGCATGATCGTGAGCGTGAGCATGATCGTGAGCATGATGGCTATGACTAATAACAGTACCATCGGCTAAAATATGTTCATGGGTTCCCGTTTGCGGATTAGTTACCGTTACTTCCGAGTTATCAGAACAACCACAGGTTACACACATAAGGATTCTGTCTCCAACGATTTAAGATTTAATTCTTGACCCTGTAAAATGATTATATTGCGACTACCACATCGATCGCAGATTCCGTAGGGATATTCTAGTTCTAACTCATTTCCGCAATCTTGGCACTGTCCTAAACCGGAAATTTCCAGAATCTCTAACATTGCCCCCTCTATATTAGTACCTTGACAACAGGTATCAAAACAAAAAGCGATCGATTCTGGCATAATTGCCGTTAGTTTACCAATCTCTAACACCACGCGCTTAACTTTCATTCCTCGGGAATGTTCTAAAGCAAGTTCGATAATATTTTGGGTGATTCCTAGTTCGTGCATTTTTAGTTATCAGTTATCAGTTATCAGTTATCAAGGAAATTTCAACTAAAACCCCAAAACCCCAACTATTTGAGGGTTCAAAACAGCAAAAATAAGGATTAAATTGCCTAAAATCTGTAAATAGACCATTTAATTGATTATTATTCATTTTTAATTCTCCTGACTACTGACTACTGACTCCTGACTCCTGACTACTGACTACTGACTCCTGACGACCGACTTCTAACCCTAACAACAAACTTTTTCAGCAAACCCTAATTAACATATTCTCGGTAATTGTTCACCGACTAACATATCGAGAATTCTGTTAGTGCCGAAGGGGGTTTTTAAGTAAACTAAATTGGGGGGAGAAGCGACGACTTCCCCGATAGAAGCGGCATTTTTACCGTCAGGATGGGAACGCATCACTGCTAAAACGCGATTTTCCGCCTCCGGAGGCACGACAAGGACTAATTTGCCCTCGTTTGCCAGATAAAGCGGTTCTAAGCCCAATAATTCGCACATTCCTCGCACTTCTTCCCGGATGGGGATCGCCGTTTCCTGCACCTGTATTCCCACCCCTGAACTTTGGGCAAATTCGTTTAAAACCGTGGCTAATCCGCCTCTAGTGGCATCCCGCATCGCTTTAACTTGTGGGCAAACGGCCAGAATTGCAGAAATTAAAGAATTCAGGGCTTGACAATCGCTTTCGATTGTGCAATGTAGGTCTAATTCGCCCCTGGCAATCAGAATGGCGGCGCCGTGATCCCCCAGAAAACCGTTAAGCAAAATGCGATCGCCAACTTGTAAATTATTCGCCCCGGAATTGATTCCGGCTGGAATTACTCCCACTCCAGAGGTATTAATAAATATTTGATCCCCTTGTCCCTTGGGAACGACTTTTGTATCCCCGGTGACGATTTTTACCGCTGCTTTTTCGGCGGCTATTTTCATGCTCGTAACGATGGTTTTTAGGGTGTCGATAGATAAACCTTCTTCGAGGATAAAACTACAACTGAGATAGAGAGGAATTGACCCACCGACAGCCAAATCATTAACGGTTCCATTTACTGCTAAACTGCCAATATCACCCCCCGGAAAGAATAGGGGAGAAACCACATAGGAATCGGTGGTAAATGCCAAGCGATCGCCTATTTTAGCCAAATCTTTAATTTCAAATCGGGCTTGATCTTCAAGGGTTGCCAGTAGGTTATTATCAAAATTATTAACAAATATCTCATTAATTAAATCCCGCATTGCGCTGCCACCACTGCCATGGGAGAGAGTGATATTTGTGTCGGTAATTTTTGTTTTTTTTAATTTTAAAGAAGCTGAAGGAGTGCTAGTCATAGGTGAGGTAGGAAGTTTTCATTTTGGCGAGTCGCTGGTCGATAGCAAATTAGGTTACACTTTATCTTGATCGGAAACGGTGTCATAGCCTACTGCTAGATTAGCTTAATGGGTTTCTGGTATTTCTCGCACTTTTTCTACAGTTAAGTCCAAGGCTTGAGCAATTTGTTCTACCGTTAAACCTAAAGCCAATAAACGCGGCACAGATTCTAGTTTACCTTCCAGTTTACCTTCCAGTTTACCTTCCAGTTTACCTTCTTCTCGAACGTCTTGAAAATAACGGGTTTGTTTCAGTTCATCTAAACTAAACATAGCTTCTATCTCCTGGCGACTTAGACGTGGTAATTTATAAATAAGGATCGTTTCTATTAATTGTAGGAGGTTTTGCGGTTGGGTAAATTCAGTTCGCACTCGTGTAATAAGTTGTTTGGCTGTTGCCACTGCTTGATTTTCTTTAGCAATAATTAATTTTATGGTGGCAATACCCAGGGAATCTTGATTAATATCATCTAGTTCATCTAAATAGATTCGCGTCACTCTCCCAGATGTCAATAAGTCTTGATAACGTACAATCTTATCTGATTCTACCCGACGATGGGGATAAATGACCACCCCGCGCCAATCATTGTTAAAAGCAGTTTTACTGAGATATAGGAAGATTTCAGCAAAGAAACGGCCATAAAAATTCTGATCATCTTGAAATTGCACCTCGCAGAAATAAATAGGAATGCTAGGATTGGTAATATTGGGCAAAAATACGCCATCAATACGAAAAGCTAGTTGCTTGATTTCGACGGAATCAAAGCGGTAATTCTCTGCTTCTCTGGGAGAAAGGTTGATTAATTCAAAGAAAATTGACGGATAAGATTGAAAAAGATCATAAAAAATACTGTCGGTTTTCATGCCCGGACTTGTGGTGTAAACTATGCAAAAATGTAGAGATAGAGAGTTTTCCTACTAATTAGCCTGATTATAGCAGTTATCTTTGCCAAAACCAATGCTAAAAGCCGATCCGGGAAAAGCTAAGTAGGTAGGTGTTAAAAGTTGTCAGATACCCCCCTTATCAAGGGGGCAGGGGGGATCCCCCCACCTATCGGCACCCCCCTTATCAAGGGGGCAGGGGGGATCAGAGGCAAAATCTATCTTCAATTTAATTATAACTACTTACTTAATCGCTAAAATAACTGACAATCGATCAAGTCTGAGCATCTCCCCCTGGTCAGGGTGCTATAGCTGACAATGAGTCGCTATAATAGAATTCGCCGATCGCTAACTTCTCCCTCGGTAAAATTTCTATGACTGGAAGACTGAACAAGCTACAACAAGATTTAAAGAACATAGAAACGGAAGTGGCAAATTTAGCCGAAAGAATGCGGGAAAAATACCGAATTTATCTTGATTTACTCGGTGAATCTCTCTATAAACAGGCGATCGGAGCAGTGTATTATATCTGTACCCGTTACTATGGGGGGGAATTTCTGGCTCTCTCCCACAGCAATCGTCAGAAACTACAAGAGGAGATCAAAGCTCTAGGACAAGAGGCTAAAGCCAGTTTACAGCAATTGGGCGAGCAGAGCTTCGATCGAGGGACATTTTCAGGGGGAGGATTCTCTAAAAGTCCAGCAGAGACGAAAAATACCCCAGATTTCTTAAAACTTTTTCTAAACAAACCGGAAAATCTAGCCGCAACTGGAGAGATTAATAACCCCGATATTTTACTCCATTGTTGTCGAGTGCTGGAAAAAAACTGTATCGAGATTCTCAATCATCTCTCTAAACAAATTAATCAGCAACTACAAAAAGCTTATATTCTTCCCCCTTATCTACCCAGTCAAATTATCGATATGGCAATTCAAGCGGGAGAAGAGGGACAATCCCTAGGTGGAGGAAATAATATGTTAAACATTCTAGTGGAAGCTAAAACCCCTGAACCAGAGGAAGAAAAAGATGAAGATGAAGATGATGGGGATGGGGATGATCATGATTTTTCAAGTGGCAAAGTCACTAAAGTAACGGCGATTCATCTACGAATGGCTGAACTTGAATTTGCCGATGCGCGTTTAAGTGTCGAAAGAAATCAAATTCACTCCCTTTGGGAACAATTAAATCGTCTAGGCAAACAATATTATCACCTTCGCAAAGAATATACTATTGCTCAAGCGGAAGCGGCGTGGCGCAGTAGTTGGTATGATTAATCAGTTATAATTAAACAGAGGTAAGCTATTAAGAATTTAAATTGCTTGTTGAGATGAGGCAAGAGGCAAGAGGCAATAGTAAAGGGATTTGGGGAGATTTAGCCAATCTAAGGATAGGCGGTTAAAATGTGTCTTAGCTTATTAGGGAAACATAATACTGGGAAATTTGGAATCAAGAGGCAATTATGAAAGGGGAAATACCCGACTGGGTGAGATTACAAAAAGCCTTATCTGTAGAAGCGGAAAAAGGTTATCCCGATCTTCAGGGAAATCAGTACCGTTTTAGCGAGTTTTTGTGTCTTAGTTTCGGGGATAATCCTCCCGTGGGAATTGCCACCAGTGAGAGAAATCGCTGGCGAGAATTAGCCCAAAAATTTGCCCAATATTCCCAATTTAATCCCAGACAAAGACAACAATTAGTCGCCGAAACTCGCAATTTTTTGCAACAATTACGGCAAACTTTAGAAGCAACCCCCACCCCAAAAGAACCAGCTGCGGCGAAAATTATTAATACCACTCCCATCACGGCAAAGGCTAATTCTCCACGGCAAGTCACCCTGGAACAACCCTTGAAATATCTAGCGGAAGTGGGAGAGAGAAAAGCCAGTCTTTTAGAAAGATTAAACCTCCACAAAGTTGAAGATTTATTATATTATTATCCCCGGGATCATGTGGATTACAGTCGTCAAGTTAATATCGCTAATTTAACCGAGGGGGAAACGGTAACTTTAGTGGGGAATGTCAAGCGCTGTAATTGTTTTAATAGCCCCAAAAATACCAAGTTAGCTATCTTTGAATTGCTCTTACAGGATCGTACTGGACAGATAAAATTAAACCGTTTTTATGCGGGAACTCGCTACAATAATCGTGCTTGGCAAGAAGGACAAAAAAAACTCTATCCCGTCGGTTCGGTGGTGGCGGTTAGTGGTTTAGTTAAAGCGGGAAAATATGGGTTAACTTTAGAAAATCCTGAATTTGAATTATTAGACAGTTCTGGGGCAAGTATTGAGTCCTTAAAAATCGGGCGTATCCTGCCGGTTTATCCCCTCACCGATGGAGTACCCGCCGACCTAATTAGAAAGGCTGTAGTCACCGCTTTTGGGGCAGTAGAGGCGATAAAAGACCCCCTACCTTTCGGTCTAAAAAAACAATACGGATTAATCGATTTAAAAACAGCAATTACTAACATTCATTTTCCTAATAATTCCGATATTCTCAGTCAAGCGCGACGGCGATTAGTCTTTGATGAATTCTTCTTTTTACAATTGGGTTTTCTGCGGCGGCGGCAACAGTATCGTCAGACACAGAAAAGTGCTATTTTTAGTGCTAAGGGTCAATTAATTGATCAATTTAATCAGATAATTCCCTTTCAATTAACCAATGCTCAAAAACGAGTTATTGAGGAAATTTTAGAGGATTTAGATTCTAGCACCCCGATGAATCGTCTTGTGCAGGGGGATGTGGGTTCTGGCAAAACAATTGTCGGAGTTTATGCCATTTTAGCAGCCCTACAATCCGGTTATCAAGCAGCATTAATGGCTCCCACGGAAGTTTTAGCAGAACAACATTATCGTAAGTTAGTTAGCTGGTTTAATCTCTTACATTTACCCGTAGAATTATTAACTGGTTCCACAAAAACCGCTAAACGGCGAGAAATTCACGCCCAATTAGAGACAGGAGAATTACCACTTTTAGTGGGAACTCATGCCCTAATTCAAGATGCAGTTAATTTCCGCAAATTAGGTTTAGTTGTTATTGATGAACAGCATCGCTTTGGGGTACAACAAAGGGCAAGATTATTAAGCAAAGGAGAGTCTCCCCACGTTTTAACCATGACAGCAACACCGATTCCCCGTACTTTAGCTTTAACCCTCCATGGGGATTTAGATGTGAGTCAAATTGACGAATTACCCCCCGGCAGACAACCGATTCAAACCACCGCTTTAAATGGGAATCAAAGAAGGGCTGCCTATGATTTAATTCGGCGTGAAATTGCCCAAGGCAGACAAGCTTATGTGATTTTTCCCTTGATTGAAGAATCGGAAAAATTAGATGTGAGGGCTGCGGTGGAAGAATATCAAAATTTATCAGAAAAGATTTTTCCCAATTTTAATATCGGTTTACTCCATGGTCGCATGAGTTCCGCCGAAAAAGAGGAAATCTTAACAGCTTTTCGCGATAATATTCTACAAATTATTGTCTCAACTACGGTTATCGAAGTGGGGGTGGATGTTCCCAATGCCACGGTGATGTTAATTGAAAATGCCGAACGTTTTGGCCTTTCACAATTGCATCAATTACGGGGGCGCGTCGGCAGAGGTTCCCATCAATCCTATTGTTTACTTTTAAGTGGCAGTAATAGTGCTAATTCCCGTCAAAGATTGACGGTTTTGGAACAATCCCAAGACGGCTTTTTTATCTCGGAAATGGATATGCGATTTCGCGGTCCAGGAGAAGTTTTAGGACAACGACAATCGGGGTTACCAGATTTTGCCCTCGCTAGTTTAGTCGAGGATCAAGAGGTGTTAGTTTTGGCAAGAGATGCCGCCGAAAAAATTATGTTAGATGATCCCCATTTAATCACTTTGCCCAATTTGAAACAAGCTTTAGAAGCTAAATATCAACGGATGTTAGGAGCGGATATTTTAACTTGATTTAGATGTTCAGTGATCAGTAATACTAAATCCAGTTATTAAAAACTGATTATTTATTCTCCGTTTTGCAGGAGTGCCTCTCTTGATATGTAGCCCATACTCAACGGATTTAGTATTATACCTGGACTTCCCCGTTGACAAAAGGCCATAACCTATGCTGTAGAAGGGATTAAGAGAATTTCCGCCGCCCCGTTACTGGGTACAAATCAGGGAAACTCCCAATAAATCTAACGCTTTTTGTTGCAGTTGAGTCGGTCGAGTTATCTTAGAAAAACGATAACTT
>NZ_JAQMSY010000246.1:0-5675 GCF_028329095.1 Microcystis sp. CS-574 | reverse complement strand
TTCCAATCGGTTAGCATTGAAGAAGTTTCAGCATATCCTACTCTTTCTTGTCTTTCATACCATGCTTGTGTTCGTTCGTGGAGAGCTTTATTGTAAACTAATCTTACACAGCCCAATGTGCGCCGCAATAGCGACTCTTGTTCTGGTGTCGGGTAAAATCGAAACGAATAGGCTTTTTCCATGCCTCACATTCTAGAATATATCGTCTAAATGCGCTAGTATTTAACGGTAAAGCCGCCGTAAAACGGCGGGGTTTCAGACCCAAATTTTCGATGAAATTACCCCGTCTTGCCGCTTTAATCATTGGTCTGAGCTTTATTTTCGGATTAATGTTGTGGTTAGTCAACTCTATCTATCGTCTTTACAGAGATATCGTTTTTCTCGCTCCCCTACTAGCCAATATTCTGCTTTTACTGATTATCGGACTGCTGGGCTTGCTGATCTACATTCTTTTGTACTATTTTTATCTGCTGCCCCAGCAGCAAAAAAGTCGCCGCGGGTTGCGTTCTTCCTCCCGTCCACCCCTAAAATTACCAGTAGAAAAAACCGAGGCCGCCGGGGAAACCTTAAAAGCTATCCGGCAACAAGTGGAGCAAATTCAAGATAAAGTAACCCAACAGGTTTTTATTAAGCGTTCCCAAGAAATTGAGCGAAGTTTAGTCAGAAAAGAAGTTAAAATCATTGTTTTCGGCACGGGATCGGCGGGAAAAACCTCCCTAATTAACGCCCTCATCGGTCAAATGGTGGGCAATGTGGAGGCAACCATGGGAACCACGGAAAAAGGGGAAACCTATAGTTTAAAAATGAAAGGTGTGAATCGGGAAATTCAAATTACCGACACTCCCGGCATTCTTGAAATTGGTGCAGCTGGAGGTCAAAGGGAACAGTTAGCGCGACAATTAGCCACGGAAGCAGATTTACTTTTATTTGTCATCGATAACGATATTCGACAATCGGAATACGGCCCTTTATTGCGTTTAATTGATATTGGTAAACGTTCTCTCTTAGTCTTTAATAAAATCGATCTCTATAGCGACGAAGATCGAGACATTATTTTAAAACAATTACGAGAACGTCTTAAAGGAGTTGTCCTTTCAGCCGATATTATTGCCGTCGCCGCTAATCCCCAACCAGTACAGTTAACCAGTGGACAAATCATCACACCAGAACCAGATATTTTAGCTTTAATTAAACGTTTAGCTTCAGTTTTACGGGCCGAAGGGGAGGATTTAGTGGCGGATAATATCCTCTTACAATCCCAAAGATTAGGGGAAGAAGCCAGGAAAATTATTGATCGCCAACGTCGTCGCCAAGCTGATAAAATTATCGATCGCTATCAGTGGATCGGTGCGGGAGTGATTGCCGTGACTCCCTTACCAGTGTTCGATCTGTTAGCAACGGCGGCGGTTAATGCTCAAATGGTCAGAGAAATTGGTCAAGTTTATGGCTGTGAAATTAACAGCGATCGAGGCAAGGAATTGGCTGTATCTTTGGGTAAAACTCTAGTTAGTTTGGGAGTAGTGAAAGGAGCAGTAGAATTATTAGCCAGAATCCTACAATTAAATTTTACTACCTATATAGTCGGTAAGGCAATTCAAGGGGTCAGTGCCGCCTATTTAACCCGCATTGCTGGCAAAAGTTTTATTGAATATTTCCGTCAGGATCAAGACTGGGGTGACGGTGGTATGACGGAAGTGGTACAAAGACAATTTCAACTCAGTCGCAAGGAAGAATTTATTAAGTCTTTTGTGGCCGATGCGATCGGTAAAGTGGTACAACCTTTTCAGGATGATTGGCAGCAAGAAGAAGTTTTAGAAGCTAGTCGCGAGGATGATTGGTAAAGATCGAACCCAGGAGTGATAGGCAAAATTGTATAGTAATTGTTACAATCGTTTTGGGGTTCCGCAAGGGCAAAAAAAAGATGCGACAGCAAGTTATCGACTGGTTAAAAGAAAACGTCAACGAACACCGTCTGCGACATATTCTCGGTGTGGAGACCATGTGTATTGATTTAGCTCGTCATCACGATCTCGATCCCGTCCAAGCAGGGCAAGCGGGATTACTACACGATCTAGCTAAATTTTTCAAGCCCAAAAAACTGCTAAAAATGGCAGAATCGGCGGGAATAGAGGTGGATAATATCTGTTTATCCCATCCCCACTTGCTCCACGCCGACGTGAGCGCAATTGTCGCCCAAAAAGAATTTAACGTTACCGATGAGGAAATTCTCGAAGCGATTCGCAATCATACCCTCGGTAAACCCAATATGAGCGATCTTAGCTGTATAGTCTTTATTGCCGATGCCTTGGAACCCAATCGCGGCGATACACCCGAATTAAACGCCCTACGACAACTCAGCTATCAAAATCTCCATAAAAGCGTTCAACAAACCTGCGATTATTCCCTAAAATATCTTTTAAGTAGCCATTGTCCCATTCATCCCCGCACCGTGCTAACCCGCAACTGGGCGTTACAAATTGTTAAAGAACAACTAACGGAAACTAAAACCATTGATTAACATAATCTCAAGACTCCCTTACAACCACCTCAGCCAAAGGATAACCACAACCTGAATGACCAATCCCACTGGAATTATTACCCCCGTCGCCGAAAATCTCAAGACCGAAAATTTTCTAGAGACAATTGTTACCGCTGCCGAAGACAAGAAAGCAGGGGACATCGCCATCCTGAAAGTCGCCGATATCTGTTATTTAACCGATTATTTTCTGATTATTACCGGCTATTCTACCACCCAAGTGCGAGCGATCGAGGATGCGATCGAAGCCGCTATGGAACTAGAATGGCAACAATCCCCCCGACAAGTGGAAGGAAAAAGCGAGGGTAGCTGGATCCTGATGGATTATGGCGATATCATTGTCCATATCTTTTTACCAAAAGAGCGAGAATTTTATAATTTAGAAGCATTTTGGGGTCATGCTCAACGGATTCCTCTACCTAGCGACCATTTGGAGGAGTAGAATCCATGAAATCCTCCCTTGATTTCTGTCCCGTCCCGGAAGAACAGCAACCGGTTAACGAGTACGAACAATTAAAAGAATCTTGGTTTTTCCGTTGGGCAACGCTAGATGTAACCTCTTATACAAAAAAAATTGTCTGGTTATGGTTGTGGACATGGTTAATTGTCGGACCGATTGCCGCCGCTAGTTTTCCCCTTAAAAAAGCCCCTTTTCTCTTCTTCTGCGCGGGGATTTTTGGCTCGACAATTTTGGTAGGATTGGTGTTATTGCGCTTGTATCTAGGCTGGATCTACGTCTATGACCGCTTACAATCAGAGAAAGTATTTTATGAAGAGTCGGGCTGGTATGATGGCCAAATCTGGACAAAAACCGCCGCTATTTTAACCCGCGATCGTTTAATCGTCTCCTATCAAATCCAGCCCATTCTCCGCCGTTTACAAAAAACCGCCCTGATTTTAGGGGCAATTGTCGCTATCAGTGGTCTTTTCTGGCTATTTTTCACTCACTAACCGCAACCAATCACCAATCTGAATGAATAGGGTAAAACGTTCACCAACCCACCGCTTAGAAATTCATCTCCTCCGGGAAGGTATTATTGAATCGGTCCATCATGTCGAGGCCGCTATTTGCGATGACCGCGGCCGGGTATTATCCACCGCCGGCAGTGCCGAAACTAGCGCCTTTATTCGTTCGGCCCTAAAACCTTTTCAAGCACTGGCTGTCATCAGTACCGGCACCCTCGAACGCTACGATCTCAACGATAAGGATCTAGCCATTATCTGTAGTTCTCACCAAGGCACAGTGGAACACGCCCGTCAAGTCTTTAATATTCTCTGGCGTGCCGATATCGATCCCAACGCCCTGCAATGTCCCCTCCCGTCCGGTAAACGCAGTCGCCTTCAGTACAATTGTTCTGGTAAACACGCTGGAATGTTAGCAGTGTGTCAACAGCGTGGCTGGCCGTTAAATAGCTATCTGCGGCGTTCTAGTCAGATACAGAAGCTAATTTTAAGCAAAATTGCCGAATTATTGGGGATGCCGGGAGATGAATTAATCAGCGCCCACGATGACTGCGGTGCGCCCACCTATTCAATGCAGTTGGGGCAAATGGCCCATCTCTACGCCCAGTTAGCCTCTGGCAACCGTTTAGACTTAGAAAGAATCGTCCGGGCGATGACCTATCATCCCCGCATGGTAGCAGGAGAAGGGGCTTTTGATACGGAATTAATGCAGGTTAGCCAAGGGGAAATCGTCAGTAAAGCCGGGGCTGAAGGGATTCAATGTATTGGGCGCGTCGGTGAAGGTTTAGGATTAGCAATAAAAGCTTTAGATGGTTCCAAACGGGCTAAATATGCCGCCGCTTTGCAAATTCTCAAACAGTTAGGCTGGATTACTCCCAATGTGGCCGAATCTCTCTCGGAAAAATTCCTCAAAATCGGCAGTTATACCCGCTTGGAAGTGGTGGGAGAAATGGCTTTATTATAAGTAGTGGGTTGACCAAGGGTAACACATCAAAAAGTTTTTTTTGGTGTATTAGGGCAGTATTTATATCTTGATTTTTTTCCCTAAAAAACGTTATTACCCATTTACAATCTATAATCGCCATACATAAGGAGAATAATTAACTATGACCGAAAATAGAAACCCGATTCCCGTGGTTGTCAACGGTGCAGCCGGCAAAATGGGACGGGAAGTCATTAAAGCCGTTGCTCGTGCCGACGATATGATCCTAGTGGGTGCAGTGGATCGAAATCCAGCTTTTCGAGGTCAGGATGTGGGAGAAGTGGCCGGTTGTGAACCCCTAGAAGTGCCGATTCTCGACGATTTACAGAGTGTTTTAGTCCTGGCAACTCAGGAAAAAGTGCAGGGGGTGATGGTGGATTTTACCCATCCCGACGGTGTTTATGACAATACCCGCAGTGCGATCGCCTATGGAGTGCGTCCGGTGGTGGGAACTACGGGATTATCGGCGGCACAACTGCAAGATTTAGCCGAATTTGCCGAAAAAGCCAGCACCGGCTGTTTAGTTATCCCCAATTTTTCCATTGGCATGGTTTTACTACAACAGGCTGCCGTGCAAGCATCTCGCTACTTTGATCATGTAGAAATTATCGAACTGCATCACAATCAAAAAGCAGACGCACCCAGTGGCACAGCGATTAAAACCGCCGAATTACTGGCAGAATTGGGTAAAATCTTTAATCCTGCTCAAGTTTCCGAAAAAGAAACCATCCCCGGCGCTAGAGGCGGTTTAACTGCCGAGAACATCCGTATTCATAGCGTCCGTTTACCCGGTTTAATTGCCCACCAAGAAGTCATTTTCGGTTCCCCCGGAGAAATCTATACCCTTCGTCATGATACCAGCGATCGCTCCTGTTATATGCCGGGGGTTCTCCTTTCTATCCGCAAAGTTACTCAGCTGCAATCCCTCGTTTACGGTTTAGAAAAAATCCTCTAAATCGAGATATTTGAGAGGAAGGAGAGGAAAAGGGCAAAGAAGAGAAATCTCGACAAATTGCCCTAAAAATGCTATCTGCTGGCTTTCCTATACCCAAACTTTAGACTTAGAGATTGAACAAGTACCACAAGTCATTGAGGGACAAAATTGAGTGAAAACGGACAGTATTTTCTATCGTCTCTTTGAGACTTTTCCCGAAAGTTTCTTTGATTTGCTCAATCTTCCCCCAGAAACCGTCA
>NZ_JAQMSY010000245.1:0-15752 GCF_028329095.1 Microcystis sp. CS-574 | reverse complement strand
TGGTATAAATCGACTAAATCCTTATTTAGCAAGAGACTTAATTGATTAGTTCGTTAGAGAGGGAAAACAATTGGCAAAAATCGAAGCAATGTCTTTCTATATAAGAGTTTCACCCGTCCATTGCATAACACAAACCGAAGAGCCGTCATGGCCAAATCTCCTTAACCCCAACTGACGTTACATTTACTCAAAAGCTATATCCTTGGCACTGAATTTTTGATGCGTCCGGGACGCATCCCACAGCCAAATATCGCCAATTTCCCCCTAGGCTTTAGGTCTTAAATAAACTAGAGACTGTTGCCAAATTAAAGTGGGTTTATCGTAGTGATCGACTAGGTATAAACAGTTAGCATCTTGCCAAAGGATGCGACCAACGAGCAGATCATCGGTGCTTAACTTAATTTCTACTTCCCGTTTCTCTTGAATATAGCTCTGTACTTGTTTAATACTCGGCAGACCAGGATCGAATTGAGACATAATGAGTTTATCGATGAGGTGTTCATCCTCTATTATTCCTGTTGAGTAGCTTTTATTGACGATGAAAATCCCCTTCACCAAATATCAAGGCCTGGGCAATGATTTTATTTTGATAGATAACCGTCACAGTCCCGAACCCCTGATCACACCAGAAATAGCCGTGGCTATGTGCGATCGACATTTTGGTATCGGTGCTGATGGCGTGATTTTTGTGCTTCCCGGCCAAGCAGCAACCGACTACACCATGAGAATTTTTAACTCTGATGGTTCGGAACCAGAAATGTGTGGTAACGGTATTCGCTGTCTAGCCCAATTTATCGCCCGTTTAGAGGCTAACAACGCCATTGGCCGCACCTATCGCATTCATACTCTAGCAGGAACGATTATTCCTCGTTTAGAGGCTAATGAACAGGTAACGGTTGATATGGGACCGCCGCAATTACTAGGCAGTGAAATACCCACCACTTTGGTGAAGGGGTCAGAAAAAGTCCTCGCGGTTCCCCTAGAGGTGGAAGGCAAAGATTGGTTAATTACTTGCGTTAGTATGGGTAATCCCCACTGTGTCACTTTTGTGGATGATCTGGCCTCTATTCCCCTAGAAACTATCGGTCCAAAATTTGAGCATCATCCGGTTTTTCCCCAACGGACTAATGTGGAGTTTGTGGAGGTAATTGGGCCGGATTATATGAAGATGCGTGTCTGGGAGAGAGGAGCGGGAATTACTCTCGCTTGCGGTACTGGTGCTTGTGCTGTGGTGGTGGCAGCCCTGTTAACGGGCAAATGCGATCGCCATTGTACCGTGGAACTGCCCGGTGGTTGTCTTCAGATTCACTGGTCGGACACCGATAACCGGGTTTACATGACAGGTCCTGCTAAAGCTGTTTTTGAGGGCATTTACGCCATCTAAACCAACCCGTCTGGACGGGGACTGAACTCCCCGAACAGCGCGACGGGATTGTTAATTCTTAGAGACTGGTAATCCAAGCAATAATTCCTTTACCAGTTAACAATTCAATGGCTAAAAGAGAGACAAAGCCAATCATGGCTAGTCTGCCATTCAATTTTTCAGCTTTTTTGGTAAAACCGAGACTGCTAGAACTATCAACGTACATTTTCGGTTCAACAGCAAAATTATTCAGTCTTCCTTGTTCTTCGGTGGTGTAGCCGCGGGCAGTCATGGGGAGGCTCCTTTTGTATGCTTATGTTAAGAAGTGTAACATATTGTTAAGTTATATTGCAAGTTTTAACAAAAAATTTCTGGAGACTCAGAAAACCTCGATGAGGTGGTCAGTCAACGGCAGGGTTATCAACTGTCAGGGTAGTGCTATAGTTCTATCTCCTCTGGGTTTATTGAGGAAATTTTGCCTTTTTCTTGACAAATTAGTCAGATTGTGGTACCAAAGAGGTATAAACTCGTTCGCCTAATCAGGGGAAAGACAAAAACTATCTTAAGGTCGCCAGAGGAGTCCCGTTAAACCGTACAGGAGTTAGCGGGGGATAAATTGCCACCAAAAGCGAACCAGATTTTAGGGAGTCAACTGACCTTGAGTGAAGATACCCGAAAGGGTAAGTGTGGGGAGAATAGGGAAAAACCACTAGGAAAAACCCGAATAAAATCTTAAGATGCGGAGTGCCTAGTAGCCGTAAGTAACGATCGCGCTCACTGTTTTTGTAAATTCTATGGCAGAGATTAGCCCAGAGATCAACCTCATGCAGATAGCGACTATACTCAACCAATATCGATTTGAAATGAGAGGATACAAAGCGCAGGAATTAATCGAGCGCTGGTTGCCCACCTATTCGCTAAATTGGATTCGCATGGCGATTTTAGAGGCACTCTATCAGGGACGTTACAAAGTCATTTCGGTGGAGGAAATCCTCAAAATTTGGCACCGTCGCGGCCATCCTACCTTTCATTTTACGGGGGAATTCGAGCGATTGGTTTGTAAAAACCTGCCAGATTCCCAGTTAAATGCCAAAAAAACGGTATTTATCCCTAAACAGGAAAAGATCAATATACTTTCTGCCACCCTTGAGCGGCCTGATCCAGAGCCACAAGCGGAAGCCACGAGTAAAGATGCTTTATTCAACTTAGAAACTTCTCTTTTTGATGATCCTCGCAAGGGGATGAGTGATTTGGATGAGTTATTCTCGCAGTTAACCCCGGAAATGCCCAAATTCCCTGAATTAGAATCATTGCCTAAATCCCCTAACGGTCATGGAACTAGGGAGAATTTTTCGGTTAATTTTAAGCCAGTAATCGATGAGTTTATCCCTTTGTTAGACCCTTCGGAATTATATCCCAAATTAAAAGCTGTGGCTCGATCGCAGTATAAGTAGGGTTGGCTGAAAAAGTTTTTCCTAGGGGCAGGGTGTGGGGTGTGGGGTGGTGGGGTACTGACACCAATTAATTCCCCGCCCTCAAGAAAAAAAAATCGCCTTGACGATTAGAATAGAGTTAACTTTTCCCCTCAAGGCTCTGCTCAATTAACTAGATTATGACATCCTCCTATTTTGGTCTAGAAACCGAAGAAAATAAACTAATTAACTCTAATAATCTCTCGTTCGCCGCTTCTCTTGGTATTCATGCCCTAATTTTAGCGATTATCTTACCTAATTTCCTCAATAATCCAGCGCAGGAGCCAAAAAAAGAGTTACGCAACGTCAATCTGATTGAATTGAACCCTCTAGAGCAGTCACGTCTTCCCAGTCTCGACTCCTCCCTGTCCAGCTTACCGGAACTGCCTAACCCCAATTCGTCTTCTTCCTCTTTGCCTCCTCTCCCCTCAATGGATGGTATCCATAACAGCACCTTACCTCCTTTACCCTCGGTTTCTTCCCTTCCCCCTTTACCTTCCTTACCTGCTTTACCTCCCCTCTCCTCCTTACCCTCCGTCAATATCTATTCTCCTCCCGTGGCATCCATCCCCTCCCTGGGTAGATTACCGATTCCTCGCAATTTTCCCACTTCTACCCCCAGTTTACCCAGTCCTCCTTCTGTTCCCACGCTGCCAGAGAATAATAATCTGCCGAGGGAGACTAATAACCAGCAGCTCCGGCCTGAATTCGATCCCTACCAAGATAATCTAACTCCAGATGAATTGCGAAATTCGCCCCGTAGTGCATCGCAACAGGCACAGGAACAATTAAACAATTCCTTGGCCCGCACTTCGGAGCCGAATGGTCAATCGCCCATTGATGAACAGCGTCGTCAACAATTAATGTGGGAAATGCGAGAACGTTTGCGCTCCCTAGAGGCGGATAAAAGCAATACCAGTAACGAGGAGGCCATGAGAAATCAGGTGGATTGGCTGGCCAGAGTCCAAAAAACTAATCCTAACGCCTTAAATGAACTAAATCAGCCCAATCAGGGCAGCAGAGGCATAACTACCGTCAATTTAACCGGTAATTATCCCGCTACAGCTTGTTCCCGTCAATTAGCGGGGACGGCGGTTTATGGGGTGACGGTGGATGGTC
Organism: Microcystis sp. CS-574; assembly: GCF_028329095.1. NCBI lineage: Bacteria > Bacillati > Cyanobacteriota > Cyanophyceae > Chroococcales > Microcystaceae > Microcystis > Microcystis sp. CS-574. Next base: position 11,798 of record NZ_JAQMSY010000245.1, on the reverse strand, counting down.
AAGGCCGCATCAGCAGTGAACCCCAGTTAATTAAAAGCGCTGGCTTCCCGATTTTCAATCAACAGGGGGCTAGGGAAGTACGCTTAACTCGCTTTAATAATCCCAGTGGTGAGTCGAGAATCTATCAAGTGAGCGTCAGTTTTGCCCCTAACCCGGAAGTGTGCCGAGGTGCGATCGCTAATCCCCCAAAACCGGAGGGTAGTAACCTCAATACCCGTAACTCCCCCCCCGTAACGCCGGCAATTGAAACCCCGCTTCGTCCCAATCAAACCCCGCAACCCGCCGTTAGTCCCCAACCGGATAACGTCAACCCCCCCGCAACCACAAGTCCAAATCCAGTCCAAACCCAGCCAGAACCGCCCAAAGAAGCGATAATCGAGGAAAAAGCCCCGGAAACTTCTTCCCAACCCCCCGCTCTCAATCAGACGGAGGTTTCCCCCGCTAGTCCCCCCACTAGCCAAAATCCTCAACCCCTGGGCGAGGAAGCTTTGCCCCCCGGTCCGCCGGCGGAAGCTAAAACTGAACCAGAAAGTTAGGCCTTTTCAGTGATCAGTTATCAGTTATCAGTGATCAGTTATCAGATGTGAGTTTTAGGTTTACTGATTACTGAAAAAAACTCTCATCTTCCTAGTCAATGATTCGATCCCCCCTGCCCCCCTTGATAAGGGGGGTGCCGATCCCCCCTTAATCCCCCCTTAATAAGGGGGGCATCTGATAATTTTTAACGGCTACCTACTTATTTTTACTTAAATGATTTCCACTTCCCAGATACCCGATTCTTTTGTCTCACCTTGCCGTCGCGCCTCCGTTAGTCGTACTACCAAAGAAACCGATGTACAGGTGACGATCGATCTTGATGGTAGCGGCAATTGTCGCGCCCAGACAGGAATTCCCTTTCTTGATCATATGTTGCAGCAAATCGCCTCCCACGCTGCGATCGATCTCGATGTGCGCGCCACCGGAGATCTAGAAATTGATGACCATCACACCAATGAAGACGTGGGAATCACCCTTGGACAAGCTTTACTGCAAGCTTTGGGGGACAAAAAAGGCATCGTCCGTTTCGGGCATTTTGTCGCCCCTCTCGATGAAGCTTTAGTGCAGGTTGCCCTCGATTTTTCCGGTCGTCCCCACCTCAGTTATGGTCTAGAAATTCCCACCCAAAGAGTGGGAACCTACGATACTCAGCTAGTGCGGGAATTTTTCGTTGCTTTGGTCAATCACAGTCAAATGACCCTACATATTCGCCAATTAGACGGGATTAATTCCCATCATCTTATTGAGGCTACTTTTAAAGCTTTTGCCCGGGCGATGAGTATGGCCATAGCGATCGATCCCCGTCGCGCCGGTATAATTCCCAGTTCTAAGGGAGTTTTATAGAAGCACTGCTTAACCCGAATTAACGTTAGCTTAAAAGCCCATAATTTGAGCCACTTGGGTTAATTCGGGCGCAATCCCAGATTTTAGTTGATTATTGCTGTGTTTTACCGCCGAATCTGGGTCTTTTAGTCCATTTCCCGTTAAAACACACACTACGGTGGCTCCATCGGGAACCTGTTGATGCACTTTTAATAATCCTGCCACAGAAGCGGCGCTGGCTGGTTCACAGAAAACCCCCTCTTGGCCGCCTAAAATCCGATAGGCTGCCAATATTTCCTCATCGCTGACCGCGTGAAATTGCCCTTGACTAGCGTGACTAGCGGCCCAGGCTTTTTCCCAGTTAGCGGGGTTGCCGATACGGATAGCGGTGGCTAGGGTTTCGGGATGGTCAACCGGTTGTTTGGAGATAAAAGGGGCGGCCCCGGCGGCCTGAAAACCCATCATCTTCGGCAGTCGGTCACATTTGCCTATCTGGTGATACTGACAGAATCCCATCCAATAGGCGCTAATATTGCCCGCATTACCGACGGGAATACATAACCAGTCGGGGGCATTACCCAAGACATCGACAATCTCGAAAGCGGCGGTTTTTTGACCCTCTAAACGGTAGGGATTGACGGAATTGACTAAAGTTACGGGATAATTTTCTGATAGTTGGCGGACAATCTTGAGGGCATCATCAAAGTTGCCATTAATAGCGATGACTTCCGCTCCGTACAATAAAGCCTGGGCTAATTTTCCTAAGGCCACATAACCGTCGGGAATAATCACAAAAGCCCGCATCCCGGCCCTTCTTGCATAGGCTGCCGCCGCCGCCGAGGTGTTCCCGGTACTGGCACAAATCACCGCTTTTGCCCCTTCTTCTTTAGCTTTCGAGATGGCCATGGTCATGCCCCGGTCCTTAAAGCTGCCAGTGGGATTTAAACCATCATATTTGACAAAAACCTTGACATCGCGCCCGATTTGTGCTGAGAGATAAGGGGCGGGGATCAGGGGTGTATTGCCTTCTAGGAGGGTAATTACAGGGGTTTTACTGCTTACGGGCAGAAATTGGCGATATTCTTCGATCAAACCGCGCCAGCCGCCGATAGACGAGGATTTAGTGGGTGATTGGGGGATCGATCGAGAAATAATTGTCATAGCCTTAAGGATACAGATTTGATTAGATGGCCTAATTTCCTATTTTATCGAATAAGCAGTCCAAAAAATTAATCTCGATCGCCCGATTGGGATTCATGGGGTTTAAAACAGGGATGCGGAAAGATAAAAGGCAGTAACAGCCAATAAATGACTTTTTTAGGCAAAAAATGTCATTTTATCGCTAAAAATTTGATTTTTTGCCTTTTTTGTCTTTCAGAGGTTGATTTAATTAGGATTTACTGAATAAATCTAAAAACCTTGTTGGATAAGGCTTTTAGACTTTTTTTCCCTTAAAAAGTGCCGACCATTGGAGGGATCGGGGGTAAAATTTAGGTACTTTTTCCCTGAAAATTAGGTAACTGACCGTCTGAAAATGGGTAAAACCCTACACCCCACACCCCACACCCCACACCCTGTCCCCACGAAAAACTTTTTCAGCATACCCTAATTAGGATTGGCTGAATAAATCTAAAAACCTTCTGAAAATCGGTAAAACCCCACACCAACCAACAAAGTTTTTCAGTAAACCCTAATTAGCAGTAGTGCCAGATTAATTTCTTAGCTAGGATGGGCAAGAGGCAGCTGGAAGAAATTCTCCTGTCTCCTGTCACGGCTGCTGGCAGTAAGTAATTTTGCCGGCATCTGATATTCAAACTCAAGCAACTATGTGTCAACTTCTAGGCATGAATTGTAATGTCCCCACGGATATCTGTTTTTCCTTTGAGGGATTTTGTGCGCGGGGAGGAAAAACCGACGAACATCGAGACGGTTGGGGGATCGCTTTTTTTGAGGGTTTAGGTTGTCGAACTTTTATTGATGTTAAACCCTCGATCGCTTCTCCGATCGCGGAATTAATTAAAAACTATCCGATCCATTCTACCAATGTTATCGCCCATATTCGCAAAGCCACCCAAGGAGAAATTAAACTAGAAAACTGTCATCCTTTTCGGCGGGAATTGTGGGGAAAATATTGGGTTTTTGCCCATAATGGTAATTTAGAAAATTTCTCACCTGCTGCGGGAGATTTTTATCAACCGGTTGGGGAGACGGATTCGGAAAAAGCTTTTTGTTTAATTCTTAATACCCTGCGAGAGACTTTTCCCCAGGGCAAACCTTCCCTAGAACAACTCTATCAAGTCCTAAAAACTATCACAACCTCTATCGCTTGTCAAGGAATTTTTAATTATCTTTTATGCGATGGTGAACATTTTTTTGCCCATTGTTCAACTAAATTAAGCTATATAATCCGTCAATATCCTTTTGCCGCTGCTCATTTAATTGATGAAGATGTGAGCGTTGATTTTCAAGCTTTAGCTCGTCCGGGCGATCAAGTAGCAATTATTGCCACTACTCCCTTAACTGATAATGAAGTTTGGACAGCGATTAATTCAGGAGAATTATTAGTTTTTCAGCAGGGCGCAGCAATTTTAAGTTAATCTTACCAGTTGTCACTTTGTCGAGATTTTTCTAGGTCAATTAACTGAGTTTTTAACCCTAACCAATCTAATTGATTAGCAAGGCAATCTGACCTAATTTTTCCCGCTTCTAGATAAATGACTCGCTCGGCAAATTCCTCTAAAAAATCTAGTTGATGATTAACCATAATTATCGTCATTGACTTTTGATTATTTAATACTTCTAATAACCTGCTGGCCGTGCCTGTATCTAGAGCGGAGGTGGGTTCATCTAATAACAGTATGCTCGGTTCTAACAGCAAAGCTCTGGTAATTGCTACTAATTGTCTTTGTCCTAAAGATAATTCTAACTCCCCGCGCTCAAACCACTGTTCAGGAATTTTTAATAGGGATGTCCAATGGTCAATTCTCTGATTAATTTCCGCAGGTGTAAGTTTTTTTAATTGCAAAGGATAAGCGAGAGCATCTCGAACAGTCATCCCTAATAACTTCGACTCTTGTAGCAATAAAACTATCTGTTGTCGCAGGGAAATAACCGGTATTTCCCTAATCGATTTACCTTGAAAATAAATATTTCCCGTGCTGGGTTCTTGCAAACGATTTAACAATCGTAAAAGAGTCGTTTTTCCTGCCCCAGATGCTCCGACAATAGCTAACTTTTCTCCTTGCTTGATGCTAAAAGTAATATCTTCTAACAGATAAGCACTACCCCGTCGGATAGCTAAATTTACTTGCTGTAGTTCTAAAATCAAGATCGGTCTTTTCCTTACTTAGTTCAAATTTATTATATAATGAAAATAGCCCAATGAGTTCGGCAGGTATTCCCCATGGTTAGTCAAGTTAACAAAAACGAGATTATCTATCCTGAGAGCGACGGTAAACCGATGGCAGATAATACTAAACAATTTCACTGGATAGTGACGATTAAGCAGAATCTCGACTGGTTATATATCGATGATCCCCAGGTATTTGTAGCGGGGGATCTGTTATGGTATCCCGTGGAAGGCCAGCCGAAAATTGCCGCTGCTCCTGATACGATGGTAGTATTGGGCAGACCGAAAGGCGATCGAGGTTCCTACAAACAATGGCAAGAAGATAATCTTGCTCCTCAAGTCGTCTTTGAGATTCTTTCTCCTAGTAACACATCGATCGAAATGGCCAAAAAATTGCTATTTTATGATCGCTATGGAGTCCAAGAATACTACGTCTATGATCCCGATGATAATAGTCTAGAAGCTTGGCAGCGAATTGGTGACAGTTTAGACAGTGTTAGTGAGGTTAATAATTGGGTGAGTCCCCGTTTAGGAATTCGTTTTGACTTAACCGACGAGTTAAAAATTTATCGTCCTGATGGTACTCAATTCTTGTCCTACAGCGAAATTAATCAACTACTGGAGCAGGAAAAGCAACGGGCTGAAAATGAACGCCAACGGGCTGAAAATGAATGCCAGCGGGCTGAAAAGGCTAATCAGCAGTTAGTAGAAATGGAGGCAAAACTGCAAAAATATCGTCAACTTTTTGGGGAATTACCTAACTAGGGTGTGGGGTGTAGGGTTTTGCCGATTTTGAGGTAGTCAGTTACCTAATTTTCAGGGAAAAAGTCTAGGGATTTTACCCCCGATCACTCCAATGGTCAGCACTTTTTGAGGGCAAAAAAGTCTAAAAGCCTTATCCAACAAGGTTTTTAGATTTATTCCTGGACAGCAATTCTCATTTTAAGGTTTCATGACATTAAAACCCTTGCACCTAGAGGGGTTAATAATTCTTAACGAATCTCTAGATCGCTGAAACAACGCAAAATCGTTTCAAAATGAGAATTGCTGGCTCACCTCTTTGTAATAAACCTACACCTGTCAGAATAGGGCCACGGAGTAACGTCAAGTATTTTATAGAAAATTAATATAATTTAATTAATTACGTTGAATTAGTCAAATCCTAACCCTGATCATCTTTGAACAGCGACATCTCGTCTGAGGTGTTATCGAATAACATTTTTGTAATTAAAAGTCAATAGATTAAATATTAATTTTTGTAAAGGAAAGCCTGAGTAGTTACTCAAAAAGCTCTTTACCATCTGTTACAAAATATGGCAAGATATTTATCGAATTGTGTCAAAACCCAGAGTAAATACTCACTTGGGTGACATTTTCTGATACAAAACAGAAACATATATATCCAAATACCTTAAACAAAGGGCGATCGTCATCAGATGACGAAAATCACTTCATACCAGACTCAGCAATTCTAAGGAGAACCATCATATATGTTCACTCACGTCAAGTCCACCATTCGTCATATAGTTCCCGACGGGTTGAATGGTCGATCGCTGGTCAAGGTGGTCTATGTCGTGCTAGAACCTCAGTACCAAAGTGCGCTGAGTAGTGCGGTCAGGGAAATCAACACTAACAACCCGAAACTAGCGATCGAAATTAGTGGTTATTTAATCGAAGAACTGCGCGATGGTGAAAATTATCGCAATTTTCAGGAGGATGTAGCCAAGGCTAATATTTTCATTGCTTCTCTTATCTTTATCGAGGATTTAGCCGATAAAGTTGTGGCCGCTGTCGGTCCCCATCGGGATAAATTAGATGCGGCGATCGTCTTTCCCTCTATGCCCCAGGTAATGCGCTTAAATAAGTTAGGTTGCTTTTCCATGGCACAATTGGGACAGTCTAAGAGTGTCATCGCTAATTTTATGAAAAAGCGCAGGGAAAACTCTGGCGCTGGTTTCCAAGACGCGATGTTAAAGTTATTGCGAACTTTACCGCAAGTCCTGAAATACCTCCCCATGGAAAAAGCTCAGGACGCACGCAACTTTATGTTAAGTTTCCAGTATTGGCTGGGGGGTTCCGCAGAAAATTTAGAGAATTTCCTGTTAATGTTGGCCGATAAGTACGTCTTTGATAACAAGGATGACAGTGTAGTTTACAAGGAACCGGTAGTTTATCCGGATATGGGTATCTGGCATCCTTTATCCATGAAAATGTGGTCGGATGTCAAGGAATACTTCGCTTGGTACAATAACCGCAGTGATATTCCCGATGACCTAAAAGACCCCTTGGCTCCCTGTGTGGGCTTAATTTTACAGAGAACTCACCTGGTTACTGGTGATGACGCTCATTATGTCGCTCTCGTGCAGGAATTCGAGTCTATGGGTGCGCGAGTGCTTCCTGTTTTTGCTGGGGGATTAGATTTTTCTAAACCGGTAGAGGAATACTTCTGGGATAAAAGCTTAAAAGGAGTGGAAGCGGTTGCTATCGTTGACACGGTAATTTCCCTGACGGGATTTGCTTTGGTGGGGGGTCCAGCGCGACAAGATCATCGGTCAGCGATAGAATCCTTAAAACGTCTCAATCGTCCCTATATGTGCGCGTTACCGCTAGTTTTCCAAACTACTCAGGAATGGGAAGAAAGCGATTTGGGGTTACACCCGATTCAAGTGGCGCTACAGATTGCTATTCCGGAATTAGACGGTGCGATCGAACCTATTATATTATCGGGCCGGGATGGGGCCACGGGTAAAGCGATCGCTTTACAGGACAGGATAGAAGCGATCGCTCAACGGGCGCTAAAATGGGCTAATCTAAGAAAGAAACCGAAACTGAATAAAAAGGTCGCCATCACTGTGTTTAGTTTCCCCCCCGATAAAGGCAATGTGGGAACCGCAGCCTATCTAGATGTGTTCGGTTCTATCTACGAGGTGATGCAAGCTTTACAAAATAACGGTTATGACTTGCAGGACTTACCCGCATCTCCCAAAGAACTGATGGAAGCGGTAATCCATGATGCCACCGCACAGTACCATAGTCCGGAGCTAAATATCGCCTATCGGATGTCTGTGCCTGAATACGAGCGTTTAACCCCCTATTCTGTCCGTTTAGAGGAAAATTGGGGACCACCACCGGGACATCTCAACAGTGATGGACAAAATCTTTTAATCTACGGGAAAGAGTTCGGTAACGTCTTTATTGGGGTTCAACCCACCTTCGGTTATGAGGGGGATCCGATGCGTCTGCTCTTTTCTCGTTCTGCTAGTCCTCACCACGGTTTTGCAGCCTACTATACCTATCTCAATCAAGTCTGGAAAGCAGACGCGGTTCTCCATTTTGGCACCCACGGTTCCCTAGAATTTATGCCGGGGAAACAGATGGGAATGTCTGGGGAATGCTACCCGGATAACCTCATCGGGATGATTCCCAATCTCTACTATTATGCCGCTAATAACCCCAGCGAAGCTACGATCGCTAAACGTCGCAGTTATGCGGAAACCATCTCCTATCTTACTCCTCCCGCAGAAAATGCCGGACTTTACAAAGGGTTAAAAGAACTGAGCGAGTTGATCGGTTCCTACCAAACCCTGAAGGATAGTGGGCGTGGGGTGCAAATTGTCAATACTATTGTCGATAAATGTTTATTAGTCAATCTCGACAAAGATATAAGTTTACCTGATGGTGACACTGCCCATCTCAGTCAAGAGGAACGGGATAATATCGTCGGTTCGGTCTATCGTAAACTGATGGAAATTGAATCGCGTTTACTTCCCTGCGGACTTCACGTTATCGGGAAACCCCCCTCAGCGCTCGAAGCGGTGGCAACTTTGGTCAATATTGCCAGTTTAGACCGGGAAGAGGACGATTTACTTTCCTTACCCCGGATTATTGCCAACAGCATCGGCCGGGATCTAGAGGAAGTTTATCGCAATAGCGATCGAGGGGTGCTGGAGGATGTGGAATTACTGCAAAACATCACCCTCGCGACTCGCGCTGCCGTCTCCGCTTTAGTCGAGTCCCAAACCGACGGGTCAGGTCGGGTATCAATGCTTTCTAAGCTGAATTTCTTGAATATAGGCAAGAAATCGCCTTGGCTGGAAACTTTACAGTCGATGGGTTATCCACAAGTTGATCCGGTGGCGTTAAAACCCCTGTTTGAATACCTAGAATTCTGTTTAGAACAGATTTGTGCTGATAATGAATTGGGGGCCCTATTAAAAGCATTGGAAGGGGAATACGTTCTTCCCGGTCCTGGTGGCGACCCCATCCGTAACCCTGGAGTTTTACCGACGGGTAAAAATATCCACGCTTTAGATCCCCAGTCTATCCCGACCCTAGCGGCAGTAAAATCGGCTAAAATCGTGGTGGATCGTCTGTTAGAACGGCAAAAACTGGATAATGGTGGTAAATATCCTGAAACTATCGCTTGTGTTCTCTGGGGAACGGATAATATCAAAACCTATGGGGAATCCCTAGCACAAATTCTCTGGATGGTGGGGGTTCGTCCTCTTCCCGATGCTTTGGGACGGGTGAATAAACTGGAATTGATTCCCCTAGAGGAGTTAGGAAGACCGCGCATTGATGTGGTGGTCAACTGTTCTGGTGTTTTCCGGGATTTATTTATCAATCAGATGAATTTGCTTGACCAAGGTGTAAAAATGGCCGCAGAAGCAAATGAACCGATGGAGATGAATTATGTCCGCAAACACGCTAGGTCACAAGCAAAAGAAATGGGTTTAACGGTTCGACAGGCAGCCACCCGCATCTTTTCTAATGCTTCTGGTTCCTATTCTTCTAATATCAATCTCGCGGTGGAAAATAGCAGTTGGGAAGACGAAAAAGAGTTACAGAATATGTATCTCAACCGCAAGGGTTTTGCTTTCGATTCTGATAATCCGGGGATGATGGCCGATAATCGTCAGTTGTTTGAAGCATCTTTAAAAACTGCCGAGGCAACTTTCCAAAACTTGGATTCTAGCGAGATTAGTTTAACCGATGTTTCCCATTATTTCGACTCGGACCCGACAAAAGTTGTCGCTAGTTTACGCGATGATGGCAAAAAACCGGCGGCCTATATTGCTGATACTACTACCGCTAATGCTCAAGTGCGTACTTTATCGGAAACCGTGCGCTTGGATACCCGCACCAAGTTACTCAATCCCAAATGGTACGAGGGAATGTTAAGTCATGGTTACGAAGGAGTCCGAGAATTATCGAAGCGTTTGGTTAATACGATGGGATGGTCGGCAACTGCTGATGCGGTGGATAATTGGGTTTATGAAGATGTGAACACCACCTTTATTCAAGATGAGGAAATGTGTCAGCGTCTGATGAATCTCAATCCCAACTCTTTCCGCAAGATGGTGGGAACCCTGTTAGAAGTTAATGGTCGCGGTTACTGGGAAACTTCTCAAGAGAATTTAGACCGCTTACAGGAACTTTATCAAGAAGTGGAGGACCGTATCGAAGGAATCGAGTAGAATAGATAGATAAGACTTGAGAGACTGGCTAATCACCGGTCTCTTGAGTTTTGAACAAAGATGAAAAATAACTTTTGGGGGTTAATTTGGTCTAGTTTTAACGAAATTCAAGGGGTTTTACTCGGTCTTCTTGGATTTTTAGGAAGTATTGCTTTAATTCGTTATCCATTCAATACTTCTATCCCTTTAGACCTAGTAATTATTGTCAGTTTCTTCACCTTGCTGTTTATAGCCACTTTGTTAAGTGCTGTTAACACGCTTCTTAGACAGAAGCAAAAATTAGAGGCAGAAGTTAAGCAACTTCAGGAGGTAAACCAAAATTTAGAAAATATTATTAAACAGGGAATTACTCCCAGGATTTTGAGGTCTCAAAAGCAAGGGAATAATAATATTTTATGCCTTCTTGATTCCTCTAGTCTGTTTACGATCGAGTTACTTGTCTCTTTTTATTATACCGATGAAGATGGGCTTGAAAGATTAATAGGAGAGGGTTTTGTTGAATATATTAATCCAAAGGACGGCAAGATACACGCGATCATTGACAAACCTCAAACAATCTATCAGGTAATTCTAGATCGATTGGCGAGTAACGATTTAAAAATTATTCAAGAAACCAGAGTCAGACCTGGCGTTCTTAGAAAACATAGTTCACCATAGAGGAAAATATGGAAAATGTAGCCGAAAAACCCATTTTATCTCCTAAAGGAACCTTTCCCGCCAAAGTTGTCAAAGTTATTGACGACTATAAATTAGTGATCAATAGAGGTGAAATTAGTGGAATTCGAGAAGGTCAAAGAATGTTAGTTTACAATACCAGCGAAGAAGAAATAACAGATCCTCAGACTGGTGAGTCTTTAGGCTATCTTGACTTAGTGAGAGGGACGGGGACAATTACTTTTGTTCAAGAAAAAATATCGATTTTACAATCGGATAGAGCTAATAATAAAGGATCTAGATTGCTGGAGTTGTTGCTTAAAGAACAAGAAACCCCGTCCGATTTGATAGGAAAATTCTTAAAAAGAGCCGTAGGAGCGAATTCTAAGAACGATAAAAAGCCAATATCCGAGCTAATAAATCGTGAATTGTTAAATAAACTGCTAGTATGGGAATTATCCGAAACGTTACCTTTTGAAAACCCTCAAATTGGCGACTCAGTTAGACCTATTTAGACCTATTAATGGAACAACCAATATTAGAATACTTTTTATCTCTTAAATATCCGATTTCAATTTATCCCGAAGAAGAAGGCGGATACACGGCACTAATTCCCAATTTACCCGGATGTATGAGTCAGGGGGAAACTTTAGAGGAAGTGATTATTAATATTGAAGAAGCGGTGGTAAAAAAGCAATTACTTTGCTTTCTAAAAGATAAATATCCCCATAACTTGTTGCGGGAATCTAGAGATGAAGAGATTGAAAAATGTCAAAATAATGAATAATTAGTTTGACATTTTTTTGGTACTTTCAGGTTCTTCGGTTTGTGTTATGCAATGGACGGGTGAAACTCTTATATAGAAAGACATTGCTTCGATTTTTGCCAATTGTTTTCCCTCTCTAACGAACTAATCAATTAAGTCTCTTGCTAAATAAGGATTTAGTCGATTTATACCA